>JANNON010000267.1:0-18418 GCA_031399105.1 Blastocatellia bacterium
GCCCCGCATCGCGTTCCAGAGCGACGATCACCTCGCGCTTACTCCTTGTTTTCTGAGCTTTCCCCTTCCAAAGTTTTTACGCGCTCGTTCAGTTTCTTCAACTCTTCGCGCATGTGCGGCAGGCGACTTATGTGCGCATTAAGCCGCTTGTATTCGTCGAGCGGCTGAATCGGAATTCCCCACCACACTCCGGGCCGCACGATCTTTCCCGGCAGCACACCGGCCTTTGAACCAATCACCGCTCCGCTTTGCACGCGGATGTGATCACCAAAACCGACCTGGCCGCCAATCACGCAATCGTCTTCGATGATCACACTGCCGCTGATCCCCGTCTGCGCAGCTATCACGACGCGCGCGCCGATGTCGCAGTTATGTCCAACATGGACCAGGTTATCCAACTTGGTGCCGCGTCCAATCCGAGTTTGGCCCAACGCACCACGATCGATTGTGGTATACGCCCCAATCTCAACATCATCTTCAATGACCACTGAGCCGATTTGCGGAAACTTGTGATAGCCCATGTCATCGCGCACGTAACCGAATCCATCCGCGCCAATGCAAACTCCGGCATGAAGAATCACGCGATCACCGATTGAGACGCCGTCATACAGAACCACGTTGGGATGTAGCACGCAGCTCGCCCCGATGATCACATTCTCCCCGACGACAGCTCCAGCTTCGATGCGTGTGTTGATTCCGAGCTTCGCACTTTCGCCAATCACTGCGTTGGCGCCGATAAAAGCGGTAAGCGCAACATCAGCCGTGTGGGCGATGACAGCAGAAGGGTGAACAAAGGGCTCGCGTTGCAAAGGTGGGTGCAACAACTCGGCGGCTAAGGCAAAGGCAAGCTTAGGACGTGGGACCACGATGAAGGTCTTGTTGTTTCGATCGCTGTCGTTTGCGTGGAGGAACTTTTCGGTAACCTTTTCGGTAACCAAGAGACACGCTGCTCGGCTCGACCTGGCGTCGTCGAGAAACTTTTCGTCATCGACATAAGCGATCTCCTCGACGCCCGCGGATTCCAGACTGCTGACCCGCATCAACGGCAACTCACCATCACCTATCAGTCGGCCGCCAACATGTTCGGCTATCTCAGTTGCTGTAAAGCGCTTGGGTTCAGACATTATCTTGGTGCCAAAGGAAGTCCTTCAAAAAACCAGGTCCGGTCTTTGGTCTTTGGTCTTTGGTCTTTGGTCTCTGCACTTCTTAGTAAGCATGCTAGTAACCATGCCAGGTTAACACCACCTCGAAACTCAGCTTGGAAGTGCAAAGACCAAAGTCCAAAGACCCAAGACCAAATGGCCTCATCAATTCCCGCAGTCAGCATTCGTTCTCGTAACGATTGGACTGAACCGGTGCTGATACTCCACTGAAGTAATGAACGCGCACACCATGGTTTGCTGGATGGAAGGATCTCGCACGGGGAACGCATTCACCTTACCCATCCAAAACAGGAACCCACCAATGTCGGAATCGCGACGCAAGTAGCCCGCATACTCAGTGAAAACAAAAGCACGGTTGTACTCATTCGTCACAAACAACTGATTGTTCACCGGATTCGTGGCCGGGCTGTCGTCGGCGAGTCGGTAAAGCACTGCGCCCCGTCCACCCTGGTTGAAAACATTGACGAG
Source organism: Blastocatellia bacterium (assembly GCA_031399105.1). Taxonomy (GTDB): domain Bacteria; phylum Acidobacteriota; class Blastocatellia; order Pyrinomonadales; family Pyrinomonadaceae; genus PSRF01. The sequence continues at coordinate 1,632 of JANNON010000267.1, forward strand.
AGCGCCCTCTTGCGATCCCAACTCTGTTCCAGCAGTCCTGATGGTTTGCAAAATCGAGCTCACGAACTGCGGTCCAGTAAGCGACAGCGGATAGCGAGCAATAAACTCGGGACGAATGACAAACAGGTTTGCCAGGTTCAACTGTGACTGGGCCACGTCAGGACTTTCAACCACGCGCGCGCGATCGGGCACAAACACCGCGTAGCTCGGAATCTTTCTTGCTTCAGCCTGATTCAAGTTATCCGGATTGGGAAACGGTTGATCGTTGCCATAGGCCGCCCGATAGAGGCGAAATACGTAGCTGCCTGTGCGTTGGTATTCGTCTTCATAGAAGAACGAGTTGGAGACTTCGACGCGGCGTACCCTGCAGGTTGGATCCCCACCGCACATCTGCACTTCACTCGTCCAGAAGGCCAGCCCGCCTGGATCAGGCAACCGTGCCAGAAGATCGAAGTAGTGCTGGCGCACAAAATTCTCAGGCACGTCGATCAGGTTTGTACTGGGCTGAACTGAATCGTTGTCGTTGATGGTAATGGTGGCCGAGGTTTGCGCGCCCAGCGTTGTGCCCACAGGATTGCTCAACGAAACATTAAAGCTCTCGCTGCCTTCGACAAAGAGGTCGTCGTTAACAAGCAGTGTAAAGCTCTTACTGGTTTCGCCCGCGGCGAAGTGAACTGTGCCGGCGTTGATCGTGTAATCGCAATTTTGTAGTGCAATGCTGCTTAAGAGCACAGTGCAGTTTCCGCTGGGACCCGAGGTTGCGAAATCCACAGCAGCCGCTCCCGCCGCGTCGCCACTACGGCTCACCGTGACGTTCAAGCTGCCTTCGCTTTCAGTCAGGTTAAAAGTGGAGGCGCTCAGTTGCGTGGCCGTTGCCGCGGCAGCCGCATTGAGAGTTAACGCGAATGATCCGGTTGACCCCGAGCTGAAACCGTTTATTTCGATAATGTAACTACCCGCCAGCCCCACCGTCAGAAATCCCTGGCCGCCGGGAATCCGGGCATTGAAACCGCCACCGCTATCGTCATCGTTTAAGATCACCGCGCCATCGGGTCCAATCAGCGTCAGGAAGCTATCCAGATTCGCCGACGTTGTACTAATGGAGATTCGCTGTCCGGCCGCCGCGTTAAAACTAAATCGCTTGCTGTAGAAGAGATTTCCTCGCACCGGCGATTGGCAATCGCCTGTATTAAGACTGCTATTTATAGTCTGCCCGAAAGCAATCGGAGTGAGCGCGCAATCCGGCCCGGTGCCTGACTGATAGATTGGAATGCGCAGACCGCCTAAGGTGCCGGCGCCGCCGACTCCCGCGACTATCAGAAATCCCTGACGACCGGCAGAGTTTGAATTCGCGTTCACGGTATATCCAAGGTTCTGATTTCCTGTGCCAGTGGAAACTTGCGGAACGAGCCAACTTCCGCTGTCTGGGTGTACATAAGACCGAAACTGGTAAGTGCCCGGACAATTTCCGGTTACGGATATATTGCCGGAGGTCCCAGCGGCCGGAACCTGAACATCTGCCGGACCAACAGTCATGCTACAACCAGAAAAATTGATACCAATGCTGTAGCCTTCTGTCTGGTTCTCAGCGGATGAAGTTGCTTCGATAATGTACTTTCCGCTGTGCGGCAAAGTAAAAGGACTGCCAATCAGAGAATTCACACCTCCGTTGCTGTTGTTGTCCTGCGTTATCACGTAACCCGTGGGACCGATGAGATAGAGATACGGATCCAGGACCGTTCCGGTCCGATTCATTGTGATCGTCACTTGCTGACCGGCCGTACCTTCAAACGAATATCGGTCTGCATAGAAAGTCACTCCCCGCGATGACGAACGACAATCCGACGGCGCCAAACTTCCATTCACCGTTTGTGAACTCGAAGCAAGCGATGTTTCGACGCATTGAGAAGGCGCCGGCGGTAATGATCCGCTCAGCACCAAACAACTTGAGTTGGCATTTGTAAACCCAACCATCTGCGATTGCGAGTAGGGACAAAAGCCCGTGCTTGAGCCGATAGAGGAATTCATGACAGAGCCGGCGCAGGCGGCCTCAATGTCGCGCGGAATGTCGGTTGTCGGCACGTTCGGGTGACGTGCAGAAAAATTGTGGCCCATTTCGTGCGCGGTCAATGCCACTGATTGAACGGTCAACGTGCCGGACACTGGAAAGCGTTGGGAAAGCCCGTAAGAAAATGAAGGACTCTGACAAAGGACTGCGAGGTAAGCGACGCCAATCGTGCCACCGTCCAGATCTTTGCCGGTCCAGAAGTGTGCCAGACTGCGCTGAATACCGGTGAAGTTCGAGTTCCAATGGTTTCTGAACTGCGACAACAGATCAGAAGAGGCTGTGGCCGAGTAGGGATCGGTTGCGACATCGGTCCAGGTGTTTTGAAAAGTGATCTGAAACGTGGCTCCAATTTCCACCTGATAGATGCCATCCACCTGATTCATGATGTTCATGATTCGCGTATTGGCTGCCGCCGCACCACCGAACGCGCTTACATACTCAGCATCAGCATCGGTCGCGAGCCGAACAATTCTCATTGGTGTCACAGGCGAAATCGTATTCAGCGCAGATGGAATTACGTTGTGAGCTGCCGCAGCGCGATCACGAGTCCTTTCTGTCTCGGCAGCAACTTCATCGGCAAGCGTAACGCCACATTCTCCCGCCGCCGGGATAACATCGCTGCCGCGATAAAAGACAAACTCATCTGCGCGTGCCTTGCCGGATACCGAACGCGCGGGTTCGAGATAGAACCTCTCCGCTTCAGTAATCAGCAAGCCCTCGATGTTGTTCTCGGTAATCGTGAAGCGTGCCTGGCCTGCCGGTTCTCCAGCAATTGTGCCTTTGTATGTTTGAAGTGCCGTTCGCGGAAGTTGTCGAGCAATGCCGTCAGCCCCAATCACTTGAGCAGAGTAATCGGGCGCGCGAAGATCATTTGGAGACAGCTTGAGATCAAAGGTCCCGTGAGTAGTGTGAAACACAAGTTTACCCGTGCGTCGGATCTGCGACGCCGCGGCCACGCTATCAAGGCGCACCAAATCATAGTTACGAAGTTTTTGTGCGAGCTCCAGATCCTGAGCGGGCGTCTGAATCAATTCGCCCGTAACAACAGGAACTAGTCCCTCGCCTTGCTGCTGAGCGAAATGAGAAGGCACAAATCTCGAAGCGACGCTCATCCGCTCGGCCCGCGTTGGGAAGATGTAGACGAATGACACGAGCACAATGCTAAGAATGTAAGGTAAGAATTTGCGGATTGCTTTCACGCCGTTTCTCCGGGTTCGCCAGCGGGGAGACGCTGTTTGAGAAGCCAGGTTTGAGTTGCCAAGCTAAATGACAAGTTCGCGATGAGGTTGCTTCGGGGTAGACGAGGACTCTTCAGTCGATCAGGGAAGCGCTTCGGCAGGTTGACCGAAGCGGTATCAGTATAAGCGAGACGGGGCCTGATTGTGAATCGGTTCATTTTCGCGACGCAAGAGTCATGAGGTCGGTGCCACCTCGCGGGTAGAGACTGTGCGAAAACTCAAGGTTTAAGGAGACAAGTCAAGATACGTAGTCTCACTGTCAGGAAGGTGGACCCTGTCCCCGCTTCAAGTTGCCTTAGTTTCAGGGTCGATTTGCAGATTCAAGATTTTTACCGATCTTCATTCCGCCGAAACTCAGGCGGGGCCAGGGTCCGCCTTCCTGACAGTGAGACTGCGCATCTGTCTTCTATATTCAGCGGGTTAGTTCCCACACAGTCTCGGTAGCGCGAACAAGCACTGCATCACTATCATTTTCGCGAGGCCAACCCGCCGTGACCTCATGCCGATTACGAACGTAATGTCGAATTCCCCGAAGCCGGACTGCACAGTGACTGTACAAAAGTCGCCATCGGGGTCCAATTTTCGGGCCTTTTTCCGCTTGCCATTGCCCGCCGGGCCAACTATCATGACTCCGCCGCGGTAGTGGTTCGAAAATCGAAGCGTGCGGTCTATTTGAAGTAATAGTTAGCTTTATTCTATTTAAGCGCATCACTTTGATGCGTCGAGGAGATTAGCCATTGTTTAGTGATCAGTTTCGTCGCGGCGAATCAGAGAAAGACAAACTTGGGGGCGTCAAAGGTTCAACCCTGCTATCCAATCTGTCGGATCTGGCGTGGAAAGCATTTCAATCAGTTAACACGCGGCTTCCCGAAGGCGAAGCGATTCGTCCAACTTGGGCACCAGGTCCGCTCCTCAAATCTTACGAACGAACGTCACCGCCGCTCGGCTTCCCACGCGAAACCGACAGCCTCTGTCCAACCTGCGTTAAAGAAGTTCGCAATGCTGTAATCTCCGGGGAAACTACACTCGACACTTTAATGCATGCGCATCCGGGTGAAATCAAGGCCCAGATTGTTGAAGAGAACGGCCAGGTGGTCATGCGCAAGACTTGTCCGAAGCACGGCGAGTTTGTAGACGTAATGGCGACTGACCCGGCCTTCCTCGAAAGAATCGAATCACTCTTCTTTGGTCGCGATTTTCGCGCTGCTGAAGATGCCGCCATCCACCGGCATGGCACCTCAAACATTAAGTTCGGCCGCGGAGCGGTACTGACGGTTGACCTAACCAATCGCTGCAACATGATGTGCAATCCGTGCTTCATGGACGCGAACCAGGTCGGCTATGTTCACGAACCGACGTTCGAAGACACAAAAGCGATTTTGGATCGCGCTGTTTCGTTTAAGCCGAAGCGTCAGATCATCATCTTGTTCTCGGGCGGCGAACCAACACTCTCGCCCTACTACCTCGAAGCTGTTGCGTATGCGAAGAAGGTCGGCTTCTATCGCATCCTCGCGGCAACGAACGGCATTCGTTTCGCCGAAGACATCGAGTTCTGCAAAGCTGCCAAAGCTGCCGGACAGCATGGCGTCTATCTGCAGTTCGACGGCGTCAGTGAAGAGAAAAATAAGCACCGCGGCGTTGGCAATCTCTTCGACGTAAAGCTAAAGGCAATTGAGAACCTTGCGGAAGTTGGAATCAAAGTCACTTTAGTTACGACCATTGTGAACACGGTCAACAACGACGGTATCGGTCAGATCGTTGAGTTCGCTGCAAAGAATATCGACAAGGTTCAAACCATTGCCTTCCAGCCGGTTTCGTTCACCGGTCGCGATGAAGACATCTCAGACGAGTTGCGAATTCAGCAACGCTACACCCTCGCCGGCATGACCCATGATTTGAAGGATCAACTCGGCGGGCAACTACAACCTTTGCGTGACTGGTATCCGCTTTCCTCTTACTCCGCATTCACGAGTGTGATGGACATGTTGCAGGGCGCCGACGCTCCCTGGGGTTGGTCGTCGTGTAACTGCCATCCTAATTGCGGCATCTTCACGTTGATGGTTGTGAACAAGCAGACAGGCGAGTTTAAGTCGCTGTTTGAGTTCTTCGGCTACGAACAGTTCATGAAGGACGTCGCAGTGATCACGGATTCGGCGCGCGGCAAAAAGTTGTCGTATGCGCAGCTCGCCATGGCGATCATGCGCAACTTCAACCCGGCGAACGCCCCTGAAGGATTTCCAATCTCGCAAATCCTGAATCTCTTCAAACCTTCATCGACGAATTCCAGTTCGGATCGCAACGATCGGATGAAGACGGAGAAGGTCGACGACCCGACTGACATCTGGCGCGTCCTCTGTGTTGAAGGAATGTGGTTTCAGGATCTCTTCAACTACGATTTTCGTCGCACCGAGATGTGCGTGATTCCTTACGGAACGCAGGAAGGCGAGATTTCATTCTGCGCTTACAACACCGGAGTCGGCTGGCGGCAGATCATCGAGAACATGCATAAGACGGCAAACCTTGCTGACTGGTATCAGGAAAATGGCCGGCATGCGGTTTACGCTTCGGGCAAGCCAGTGCCATTAACTTCAACCAGGCACTCGCTCAGCCTGCCCATTATCCAGTCAGTGCTTGCCGAAGATGCAGATGAGCCGGTGCCCGTAGTCACCCCATATCTCGTTGAAGAACACGAGACGATCAACGCCTAGTCTAAAGCTGTAGCTCTTCCACTCAGGGCTCTCCCGCCACAATCCGCGTGATCCGCGATGGTGCTATCGGGATCAATTGTCTGCCTTAAGAGTCGCGCCCTCCTTGTGTATGCAAGGAGTTACCGGCACATATGAAAGGATTCCCCGATGAAGAAAGCCTTGTCCCTCATTCTGGTTTTTGCGCTTCTGACACTGTTCACCGGAACCTCAAGTTTACGTGCTCAGGAAGCAAAGAAGACGGATTCCAATGTAGGTAACGATCGAGCCATCACCAACGCGGACGTGTTGGAGATGATCAAGTCCGGACTTTCAACGGAGATCATTGTGGCGAAGATCAGGACGACCCGTTCTGAGTTCGACACTACACCGGCCACGCTCACCGGTTTGAAAACAAAGGGAGTAGCCGACGCCATAATCGTGGCGATGGTGAATGCTTCCGCTTCCGTACCGGTGCCGACAGAAGCCGCAGTTAAAGTTCAGGATGGAACCGAGGTCCAGATTCAACTGCTCAAAAACCTATCGGGTCAGGAAGCAAAGGTTGGTGACATCGTAGACTTCGAGATAGTGCGCGCTGTGACAGTCGATGGAGTTACTGTATTTGAAAGAGATGGGACGGCGCGCGCGCGAATAACAACCGCCAAGAAATCGGGGCGGTGGGGTCAAGCAGGAAAACTCGAATGGGCAATGCAAGACGTGCGCGCTGCGGACGGCAAGTTCATCCCTGCTCGGTTCAAGAAGCGTGAACTCGGAGATAGTAAAGGCGGAACGGTCGCCGTTGCCGCGGTGGCTTCCGCCCTTTTTGTCGGTCCGTTTGCTTTGCTTTGGGGATTGAAGAAAGGCCGGCCGGCGATTATTCCGGCGGGCAATCGCTATACGGTGTTTGTCGATGGAGACATGACGGTGACGGGAAAAGCGATGACCACCGCGCAAAGAAACTAAGCGCGAGGACATGGAGAACCTATCGAGGGCGACCTTTAACGAGGTCGCCCTTTTTCAATGCCATAAAGTCAGTACCGTCACGCGGTAGCGTCGGGTACTTCCGAAGCGACTGGTTACCCCGCCGGACCCGACGCTACTGCGTGACGGTACTGACTGAGACACACCACGTTGCGTGAGTCACATCACGGCACTCTTCTTGCCATTACACCTCCTCGTCAGAACTCGCGCGAGGAGGTTCCTCTAAGAATGAGCCGGATTTTCCTTACGATCTTTTCGATCGGCCTTTTTCTTCCCACGATCAACAACGTCTGTGCGCAGCCTGCACTCGCCACAGAAAACATCCAGCCGTCGCAAAGCGCCGACTCGCCGCTCCGCAACGAAGACATCTTGCTAATGGTTAAGTCGTCAGTCTCGGTAGAGATCCTTCTGGCAAAACTTAAGACCTCGAAATCTGCTTTCGATCTCTCTCCGAAGAGGGTGCAAGAACTCATAAACGCGGGCGTTCCGGATTCTGTGATTGTCGCGATGTTCGCCGCCACGCAGTTACCGCAAGCAGATCCCCCAATCGTCATGACCACGCCAGTCCGGAAAGAGTTGCAGATTCCTGACGGCACAATTGTGGAGATCGAGGCGCCCTACACCATCAGCTCCTTAAACTTCAAACCAGGTAGTGAGATTAGTTTTAGAGTAGTCAATCCCATCATCGTTGATGGAGTGACTCTCATTGAGCAGGGCGCGACCGCGACCGGAACGATCGAGCAGTCAAAACGAGGAGGTCATTGGGGCAAAGCAGGATTGCTAACGTGGACCATGCAGACAGTCACGGGCGCAGACGGGAAACAGATTCCCTTGCGGCTGGTATCGATGAGACTGCGCGGCGACAGCAAAGGCGCCAAGGTCGCAACGGGAATGATTATCACCGGCGCGTTAATGCCCTTGATAGCCCCGGTCGCGTTGTTGCACGGTTTCAAGCGTGGCGGCGACGCGTACATTCCGGCGGGACAACGCTATGAAGTTTTTGTAAACGGAGTCGCTCCGGTGAAAGGCAGAGTGCAGTAGATTCGTAGGTCCCGAACGGTCATGATCAGTTTCAAGGATTGTTTATTAGGTGCTCACCGGAACTCTGTGCCGGCTTCTGCACATCACGCAACTGGCTGGTGATATCCCGGAGACGCATTGCCAGCTCCTCGATCGTTTGGACACGTTTTCTGGCTTTCTCGCTCAACTCTTCGCGAAGCAACAACTGCGCTTGGCCCAGTACGCCGGTGAGCGGATTATTTAATTCATGTCTCACGTGCGCGACTAGTTCGGCGATCTCATCCAGCCGCTTTTCATATCTGGCAATCTGTTCACGGAGTTGCGCCTCAGTTGCAGTTCCGGCCACGTTTTGTTCAGTCATCAAGACTCCCGGGATCAAATATTAAACTCTTCTGAGGATTTGCAACGATTTCGCCAGGTGCGGCGGTGGGAGTGGAAGGCGGGGCCATTGTGCCGGGAAAAAGAGAAAAGGTAAAGATGGGTCAGGAGTGTCCGTGGTCAGTGGTCAGTTGTCCGTTGTCAGTTGTCAGTTGTCCGTAGTCCGTGGTCGTTGTCGGTTGTCAGTAGTCAGTTGTCAGTTGTCAGTTGTCAGTTGTCAGTTGTCAGATGTGCGCAGTCACTGGCCAATGGTCAGCTGCAGTCTTCAATTGGAGACTCAACTCTCTCAATCAAGAACAACTGACCACGGACAACTGACCACGGACCAACACATCGCCGTTTGACAATGCTCCGCGCTGAACGTAAATTTCCCAGCAGTTGGGAGGTCGTCTAACGGTAGGACTGCGGACTCTGAATCCGCCTATCGGGGTTCGAATCCCTGCCTCCCAGCCACACTTATCAACGAGTTAACGGGCAGCCCAGTGTAACTTGAACCAATACTTTGCCGCTTTGGCAACTTAATGCTTCCAATAGCCTCCGGCAAAGAATTGCTTCAAATTTTCGCAAGAGTACAAACCACCCTAAATTCCTTCGTAAATTTGTTACCCCGCCAGCTTCACACGTAATTCTTGGCAACTTATTGGTTCCAAAGGCCCCCGGCAATTTATTGGTTCCAATTTTTTGGAAAGTACAAAGCGATCGCTCCAGAGTGACAGCGATTGCCATTAAGCACTAACCGCCTCATATTGATTTGAATTGACTTCTGAGTTCGCGAAGGACGGTGCCCGCTTCTTCATTAGTAAGTCCGACAGGCCTACTTGACAGGGCCTTTATTCGCCTTAATGAAGGGTATATGCCGCTTGAATCGAGACTTAGGGCCATAGCCCGTAGCCTTTTCACTGCCTCTTTCTTCCTCTGCAAGCGCAGCTTCCTTCGATACAAGAAATAGCGTTTCGATATAGCTTTGCATTCCTGTGGCAATCGAACCCCAAGATAAGCGGGATTGCGCCCCAATTGGTTTGCCGCTGCTTTTAAAGACACCGGCGGTTCCTGGCGAAGAATGGCCTTCAATTTTTTAGGAATGTCATTGAATTGGGCCTTTCGATGCTGAGCGTGTCTCAGCACGATCGCCCGGCATAAGTCAGGATAGTGGTCGAGCAAGTATGTGCTTGCTTTAAAGCCAAGCCGACTAGTGACCTCGTTCAAAGTTGGTGGTGGCTTTTCGAGCAAGATCGACTCCAGCTTGCTTTTCAAATCAAGCTGATGTTTCGCACAACAGACGGCGTGGTGTTTCAAAACTAGCTGGCAAAGCTCCGGAAACTTCCGTTGGAATTCTTTTACTGAGCGAGACCTGGATTTGTATCCCAGGCACCTGCCAATCTCCTGCAAGGACGGCGGCGGCGACTCCTTGGCCGCCTTTCGAAGAGCCTGTTCGATTGTTCGGTCGTCAACCGGAGAAATTGTTGCAACCTTTATTCGCTCTCGAGAGCGCCGCGATTTTCGATACCTGGCGGTCAGTTTCTTGAGTAGGTCAGAGTACTTTGAATAGAGAAAATCCGGACTCTTATAGCCTAGAGACTCTGCAACCTCACCCACACTGGGCGCTGGTTTTCTTTTAAGAGCTGTCAAAAGTGCCCGCCTGATCTCGCCATCCTTATGAGACCTCAATAATCGCTTAGCGGGTATTCGACTTAGCGACTGATTAACCAGTTCATGGTTAATACTGACCGAGTCCTTAGTAAGAAGGTTGCTAAACGATGCGCCGAGTCGGTAACACACTTTCAGCATTAGGTCTAATCGCGGCACAGCTCGAACGTAACACCACGAGTGCACGGTAATTTTGTTGATGCCTACGAGCCGCGCAAAGGCGCACACATTGCCCTTGGTCAAGTTCTCAATGCAGGCCGGTACGAAGTCGGTTACTTTGCTGCTCGTTGGGTCATCGGCCAAAGCGGGGGCCGCAGCGATGATCTCTCCCATCTGATTCGCAACCCACAACTTGTAGGTCATTTCGTCCGGCTCGAACAACTGGGGGTTTCTTTTTTCATCTCCCGGCTCGCTCAAAGACGCTTCGCATCGACAGCAGTAACCTGGACGTGATCTGTTATCGAGGGGCCGGAATTTCTGGGCGCACTGTGGGCAATGATTTTCAAGCCTCTTTTTATGCCAAGGACAGACTTCGACAGTAGCGAGCGACCACAGGAGGTAATCGTAGACGGTGCTGCCCGAGTCTTTTTGGTCCTGGTAGCACTGAGGGCACCAAGCGTGAAGGGACCTTGAGAGTGATTGTTCTGACAATACACTTTGCCATCGAAGCATAGTTAGCAATTTCAAGTTACTTTGCTGCGTTAGCCTTTCCAGCACGTCAACCCAATCTTTGGCTGTAGCGCCGAGCCCATTAAAAGCGTGAGCTGTGGGAATGAAAGATCTCCAGATACCACCGCTCTTTGTTTTCGATTTGGTAAATGAGAGGTAGGGCTTCTTTGATGCCGGGCCCAGCCGCTGATCAAAGAGAGAGCCAACAGAAGTCCAATGCTCTGACGCCAAACGAGCAATATAACTTGTACCGCTCTCGCTACGCGGAGTTCCAGTCCCCATAGGTTCGAGAGGGTATAACCTGCTTCGAGGCTGAACCTTTGGCAGCCTCAAATCCCACGAATCATAGACAACGAAGTTTTTCCGCATACGTAAACCTGCTTGAAAAAAGGCATCGCCTGCTACGGAGATGGATTCAAGGAGCGTGGGGGCTGACCTTCGATTATGCCGAACGGTCGTTCTTTGATGAGGGTGGCAACACGACGCCGCGATGGGTAGATTCCATTTGCCTCGAGAGCGTTGGCAGCTTGGCGAACGTTGATAGCGTGACGATTCTGTTTTTCCCGACAACAGCTATCCTTATATTTAGAGTGTCGGGCGGAGATTGCTCTGCACAAGGAAGAAGAATGTTTATATAGAGACCGTTTATTGATTCTGACCCTTCTAGCAACGTCCGTCATTGAGAGTGGAGGATCCTCTTTGAGTATTGCCCGAAGAACCTGATCGGTTTTTTCTCTATCAAAGAATGTCGGGGGGCGGCGTTTTATTCTTACCCCTGAGACAGTAGGTCTTGCCGGGGTTAAGTTTGTATCTTGCGGATGTGGACGTCTACGCTGCGGCGACTTAACTGCGCGCTCAGGTTACGAAAGGAGAGCAGTTCGTAGGTGCCAATCAACGCAATTGGAATCCTGGTCATGCTTGCGAGTGACTTGATTGAATCGAGTTGATCCTGGAGTTTTCTCCCCGAAGACATCTTGGCAAGATGCTGCGCCTCATCAATCAAGAGTGCTGACGGATGGCGGTGTTTGAGAACATCTTCGGCCACTTGTCGCAGTTCTGATCCTGCTGCGGTATGGCCCCGGTTGGTCCGTCTTTGTGGTTCACCCGTTTCGATGAGCGTCGGCGGCTTAATCTTGTAGTTTATGCATGGCTCATCAAGCTGCTGCAGGAGCCGTTTGTAGAAGTCTTTCCAGTTGAAATTCCCAAGGTCAGGAGGCACGGCTTCAAGACCCACGATTGCGAAGCGCCCTGGATCTGATTCCAGTTCCTTCAACATTTCTGTGGTGATCCGTTGCTCCGTACGTAGTCGCAAGGTGGTCTTGCCTACTCCAGGAGGGCCACAGACAAGGATTAGGGAACCTGGAATAGCGTCCTTGATGGCACTTGTAAGACTATCGCTAGCCTCTTTCAGTTGCGGATGCCCGATGGTGTAGCCCTCGAAATAGCTGGCTCGCTTGGAGTTTTATTGTTTGAGCAGTTCAAGCGGAAAACTGTTGGCGTTTTGTTTGTTCATGGCTAAAACTCCTTATAGATTTCGAGCGTGTCCGCTTCATCCTCAGTTGAAGATTCGGCGGCGGCTTCACGAGCGACCGTCGCACTTCTCGGAAGCTCCATCTCTTTCGCATTTGCGGTCACAGCAGTACCGTTGATCTTCTCGAACACTTTGCGGCCTTCGGTATCGCGAAGGCGCTGGATCAGCATCACCTCTTCAGCCTCGACCGATTCGAGGAAATCGGCGAGTTTTTTGGCGGACACTGAAAACTGCTGCGAGTGACTGGCCCAGATTGCGCGAAGCTCCTTGGTAGCAATCATCAGCTCTTTTTCCGAGCGACCGTGAAAGACCGAACAGTATTCGGAGTAGCACCTTACCCAACGCTTGCCAACGAATGCGTGAGCGATACCGATGTCAAAAGGGTCATAGCGGACCGGTAGCTGTGTGCCTTCATGTTGACGGTCCCGGAAAGCATCTGACCAGTAAAAAATATGGTGGATTTTGATGCCCCGCACGGCAATCAACTTGGCTGTACCCTTCGGAGTGGTGGGCAATGTCCACATAAGGAAATCGTCGTCATAAGGGATATAACGATGTGGGCGCTTCCCAGTACGTGTGATCCCTTCGATGAAAGTGTTACGTGGCGTTTCGCCCAATGTTGGGTGGGAAATCGTGTCATACACTTCGTAGGCATATTCGCAAATGCGCTCGTAAAGATTGCTGAGAGGCCAAGTCGCCATGCCTTTCGGGTTAACGGATTTTGTGACTTGCCGTACGTTGCGGGTTATCTGGGTGTTGCCACGAAGGTTGTGAATGAACTGCGTGTTCGTGGTTCCGAAGAGGCGCTCACAGACTGAGCCAAAGCGCGCTTTTGCCGGAGGTCGGATCTTCTTGATGCACTCATATCGCGCTAAGAGGGTGTCGAAGTAGGCTGATCTAAACTCAGCACCGCCGTCTACTACTATTATCTGCGGCAGGCGACCATGCAATCTGACGCACTGTCTCAAAACCATCATGCAGGAGCGATAGCTCGGCGGATCGAAGGTGATATAAACGGCTAGTATTCGCCGGCTGTAAGCGTCAGTAAGAAGTGTAAGCCACGGTCGACCTAGAGTTCGACCGGTCTGTGAAGAAGGTGATTCGACATCAAGCTCCGTGTGGTCGATGTGGCATATCTCGAAAGGACGGTCTCCGTGACGCGGCGTCTTGAGTTCAAGTTCCCAGTAGAATGGTTCTTCGGCATAGGCAGCGCGACGGCCCTTTCGCTTTAAAGTTTGGCGGTATCCGCTTCGCCGCCGTACGGCCCGAGCGAAAGTCTTGTAACTGGGGGCGATGACGGCACGCTTGTCGCACATATTCTTTAAGACCACCCAAACTTCGTATTTTTTCTTTTGCTTGAGTGTCTCGTAGTCATTTTCAATGAACTCGTTGATCAGCTCCCAAGTCGCTTCAGGCAGCTTGCTTCCGCTAGGGCCTCTTCCGCGAATGTGCGGCAGCAAACCCAGGTAACCGTTACCGTATTTCCTCTCCGTATCTCGGTATTGTGCGACCCAATAGCGAAGTGTCCGTTCAGATACGTTGTTGTCATCTGGCAGCGGTTCTCCGCGTAAACGCCGGCAGACGAGGTTTGCGCGAAAGTTTGCGATCTGGAAATCAACTTCGTTAGCTTCGGAAAGGATCTTAGCGGCTTCGTCACTAGTACACGTGCCCGAGAGTGTGGTTACACCGCTGATTCGCCCCTCCTTGACTAACAACTCAAATGCAGCCAGAGGTAATTCGGTGAACGCATTGTTTTCTCCGATCAAGCTAACCATCTTGTCGCCGACGTTAGCGATTTTCCATGCACGGTTGTTCCACTCGACGGCGCTGCCTACGACCAAGTCGATGAACCGCGGTTTGCTTGCTACGGCATTGGACGAGACCTCCACAATTTGCGCATAAGCGGTTGCTGTATCTTTGTTTGGGAACAGCCGTACTGAAGCAGGCTCGACGAGTGGGGCTGCATTGAGGTCAACATACACGTCTCCAGTCGCGACCAGTTGGTAAATGTCGTCACGACTGGCACGTCCCTCGGTCTTGAGGAACATGTCTTCCAACTTGATGCTTGGCTCAGCCGAAACGACCATCAACACTACAGCGCGCGCGGAGCTGTCGACCTCAGGTTGATCGACGCGCAAGTAGTCTTCCAAAAACTGAATGTTGCGCTGGAAGATCCAATTTATGTTCTTCGAAGAACGAACTCGGTAATAGAAGTTGAACTGTTCGGCGTAGGCTTCGCCTGGAGGACAACGCCACTCTCCATCTTCACCACGGCAATAGCGGTTTGGACTCTTTTCTGAGAGAGCCTCCAGTTCCTCTTCGGTTTTACACTCGTCCCACCCAGCCGTTTCTTTGCGAATGGCAAAATAGTCGGGTGTGTGCATAACAACTTGCCGGCGTCCATTCGTGCTGAAGTACTCCAATTTGAAAGTCGGCGGCTGGTCGTAGTACTCGATGACGTCGTCTTCGTACTCCAGTTCATACACGTTAGCCAATTCGACGCGATGGCTTTCGAATTGGATCGTTACCTTCATTTTTTTGCTGGGGTAGCTTCCGCTTACGTTACGAGTTCCGCTTTGTACGCGGCGGGCCGGGTCGGATAACCGAACCTGATCGATCACGTTACGCGCCTCTTGCGACAGGCTTAGCTTTTGAGACCAGTGCAGTAATTCTTCCTTTTCTAGTTTCATCTGAGTTTACCTCCTTTGATGGATTGAAGAATGGGGGATGACTCTTTCGAAACTCTGGGGGTAGAACTGGGAAAGGCAGCGTGGAGTACGGTTTACCAATCTTCATTACAGTCTTGATACGTCTCAAGTTTGCTCTCAAGTGGCTCGCCGCCCCATTTCTTCTGAAGGAGAGCTCTTGCTTATCGGGGATGGTTGGTTTTACAACAACGAGTGCGTTCTGCACGACCGGATGAGTATGACGGGCAGGTGGGAGTCTTAAGCGATGACTCGACTTGGCGACGTTCAAACGTGAACGATGATAAGAGAGGGCTTCGCCTCATCATCATCCGAATAGACTAAGTCGAGATGAGGTCTGGTTACCTACAAGAGCGACCGTTAAGCTCCCGTTTATGGGCTCGCTCGACAAACTACGTCCTTGAACTTAGGAGTCGTATACCCTACGGAGCGTTGTCCAGAAAAATGCTCTTTGGCCCTTACAATCGGCAGCGGAGGCGCGCCATTAACGAAAAGGGGGCAATGTGGAAACCACCTTCATGATGATCCACGAGAAGCTTGGCGGTCGATTGGAGGCAGAGGGACACGGCGCAGATCAACGAAGTACTCTGCAAAGGGTAAATCGGGAATGACGTGGCTTACTGTGTTTCGCCTATTTCGGTAGTGAGTCGTTGCAGCCGCGCCTATCGATCTTAATCACGCGTAGTGCATAGAGGAGATCGATACGACGCTTGATGAGCAAGGCGAATCTGATACTGAATAGTTTGACCTAATTGCTAGATCTACCTCTCGCTCCTGCCTCAACGGGCGGCGTCGGCTTTTGAAACACGGCGTTGAGCGCATTGGTGGCGACAAGGGTGTCGGCGACGATCTGGTATGCCATCCGATCACGCACAGACTTTTCTTCACTAGAGCCCGGCCACACGCATAGGGCAATGCCATCGCTATTGACAAGGAGATGAGAAGGAACCGACATGCCAAAAAGTGAGGGTGGTGGTGGACCATCAGCCACATCCCAAAGAAAGCTTGGAGCTCCCACGCCAAGCGACTCGGCGTACTCGAAAAAATCAATATGTGCAGGCGGTTTGGCAAAGGAGACCACAAAATACGTGGTATCCAATGTCGCCAGCTTTTCGCGCAAGTATTGCATCCCATCGCTAGCGGTTCTGCACATTGCGCAATCAGGGTTAACCAGGACGAGCACGCTCGCTTGCTTACCGATTGTACTGGCCAGCGTTCTCCCGTCTTTCATTTTTAAGCGAGTCAAATCAATCTTCTCGCCAATCTCTGGTCCGCGCCATACATTTTCGGTTGAGCGAAGAGGAGTGAAGTTAAAACCTTCGGTCAGCAAAGGATTGTTGTCTGGTGTAGGGTTTGGGACCAGGAAAGCTTTGGCCGTGAACCCTGCCAGAGTAAGAGCGACAGCTGCTCCTACAATGATGCCCACAACAAATCGAGAACGAAGGAGCTCTGGTACGAACATTGGCCCTTCCTTTATATCGACGGCCCTTGTTTAGGAGTTGTTAGTTTCGAAGTTCTCAGTTGGTCCAGGCAGATCCCAAGTAATTCCAAGCGCACCTGTGCGCGAAGGCCGGCTGAAGTGATAGACGAAATAGCTTCTTTGACGGCGAATTCATCGAGTTCAAGGAGAGCCGCTGGGAGATTTCCTGGCACTTCTGATCCGTTAAACCGGGTGGCGCCGCCGTTCTTTTTCTCCTCGGCCTGTTGCGCTCGGTTGAGTGTTGTGACCAGTTCTTTAAGCACCTCAATTGCCTCAGCAGGCTGGAACTTTACAGCCAGTTTTAAGAGTGTGAAGTACCAACTGAATTTATCGGCATCAGCGACAGCCAAACGGCCTAGACCTTTGCGCGCATCATTAAGAAATTC
>JANNON010000271.1:0-8824 GCA_031399105.1 Blastocatellia bacterium
CCCGGTCGCTGCGCTCCGCGGTTCTGATTGCTTGCACCTGTCCAAGGCGTCACCCCGCAGATTTACCGTTGAGTAATTAGTTTTTGTGCAAAGCCTTTTTGACTGAGAGACTTTTTAGGCTTGAGAGGTGAGCTAAGAGTGGAGTGATGAACAAATTCAAAGAACAACATCTTTTGGGAATCTCTTTGTCCTTCTTCAAACTGTTCCTGCTCACCCTAGTCATCTTTCCGCTTTGCCACGCACAACCAACCGTCACGAAGATCGATCCGCCTAGCTGGTGGCGGCAAAGTTCGCTGAATCCGGTCAGGCTGCTGATGCGTGGTACTAACTTGAACGGCGCCCGCGTCCAGCCGGTTGGCCCAGGACTTCGAGTTGTTGGTACGCCAAAAGTAAATCAGCGTGGCACTTATCTGTTCGTCGATCTGGCCATCGCTCCCAACGCCCAAATCGGGAAGCGCCAACTCAAAATCACGACGGGCGCGGGATCGACAAGTGCTTCATTCGAAGTTCTGCCGCAGTTAAATCGCGCCGGCAATTTTCAGGGGTTCTCGCCTGACGACGTCATGTATCTCGTCATGATCGATCGTTTTGCCGATGGTGACTCAGCTAACAATGACCCTCCGCAGTCACGCGGAATCTACGATCGCGAAAACAAGTTCTACTACCACGGTGGTGACTTGCAGGGTGTCATCAATCGTTTGCCGTATCTGAAAGAGTTGGGTGTCACTGCGGTCTGGCTGACGCCCTGGTACGATAACTACGATCGCCTGAACGACATCGAGCATAAAGAAGGCAAGCCCAGCACGGGTTTTCATGGCTATAACCCGCAGGACTTTTACGAAGTTGAAGAGCACTTCGGAGATCTTGCCAAGTTGAATGAACTAGTCGCGACTGCTCATAAGATGGGCATCAAAATTATTCAGGACCAGGTAGTTAATCACACCGGTCCTTACCATCCCTGGGTTGAAGATTCGCCCACGATCACCTGGTTCAACGGCACGAGGGCCAATCATCTAAAGAATGTTTTTCAGACCTGGGTGCTGCACGATCCCCGCCCGGTAGCACAGCTGAAGCGCGAGACGATGGAAGGATGGTTCCTCGACTTTCTTCCCGATCTGAATCAACACGATAAAGAAGTCGAGCGCTACCTGATTCAAAACACGCTCTGGTGGATTGGCGTTACCGGGCTGGACGGCATTCGCATGGATACGTGGCAATACGTGCCGAATTCGTTTTGGGCCAGGTGGAACGCGGCGCTGAAGCGTGAGTTTCCAAACTTCGGAGTTGTTGGTGAAGTGAAGGATGGTGATGTGGTGCACACGTCCTTCTTCCAGGGCGGTCGCGTCCGGTTTGATGGTGTTGACTCGGGACTCGACTCGCTGCTCGACTTCCCGCTTTTCTATCCCATTAGACATGCGTTCGCCGAGTACAAACACCTCGATGCAATTCCAAAGATTCTTGCCGCGGACCACCTCTACACGAACTCCGAGATTCTGGTGACACTGCTTGGCGGACACGATGATGGACGGTTCATGAGTGAGAAGGGCGCCACCATCGACGGCTTGAAACTCGCGAACACGTTTCTGTTAACGACGCGCGGCGTACCACAACTCTATTACGGTGACGAGTTGGCGATGACCGGGCCGGACGAGCCCACGACGCGAAAAGATTTTCCTGGTGGTTTCCCCGGTGACAAGCGAAATGCGTTCACGCGCGAAGGTCGAACCAAAGATGAGCAGGAAGTGTTTCAGCACATTCAAACGCTGATTCGACTGCGACGTAACCTCGAACCGTTGCGGCGAGGTGCGTTGGTGAATTTGCATGTTTCGGAGCAGCAATATGCGTACGCGCGACGCACGAGGAACGCCGCGGTGGTCGTCGCAATCAATAACGATAAGAAATCTGCGCAGATTGAATTTGAAGTAGCGGCGGCGGGATTGACTGATGGGACGATGCTGGTCGATCAACTTGGCGTGAGCCGCGACGCAACCGTTGTCAACGGGAAGTTGAAGGTGACGCTGCCTGAGCGGTCGGCAGCAATCTTTGGGCGGCGATAAAGAATGGCGATGCTTGCAAAATATTTTGTTCTCCGTTGTCGCTCGGACCGACCTGCACGGCTCTGCCGCGTTCCTTGCGGTAAGCCTACGGCTTACCGGAAAGAGTATTTTTTGAAGAGGCTACGCCTCAGTCAGGCTTTTTTGAGGCGCAGCCTCCTGGATCAATGAGCTTGTCCGGTAAGCCGGAGACTTACCGCAAAGAAAGCGGCAGAGCCGATAGGGACAAGCCACAAGTCCTAACTTTTCGAAATGAAAACCAAGCCACTTTCTGAGCAGGTCGCAATCGTTTCCGGTGGCGGAACGGGAATCGGTCGCGCCTTTGCCGCAGCGCTAGCAAATGCTGGTTGCAAAGTTGTGATTGCGGCCCGCCGAGCAGATGTTTTGCGAAGCACCGCAGACGAAATCAACGCGCAGACGCATAGTGAAGTCGTCTTTCCTTACGAGTTCGACCTACGGACTCGCGCGCAGATTGACGAGCTTGTTCGCGACGTCGGCGACCGATTCGGCGCGATCGATCTGCTGATTAACAATTCGGGTCTAGCGGTTCCCGAAACAGTTGATGCGATCACCGAAGAAGGTTGGGACAAGGTGATGGAGACGAATTTAAGAGGCGTCATGCAACTTGTGCGAGCAGTATTGCCGCACATGACGGCCAAAGGTTTTGGCGACATCGTCAATGTTTCGTCTCAAGCGGGTAAGCATGGTTACGCTGACGTGCCTTCTTACTGTGCATCGAAATTTGGTCTGCTGGGATACGCAGAAGCGCTGCGGGATCACGTACGCAAAACGGGAGCGAATATTCGGGTCTTCAACTTCTGTCCCGGATTGGTTGACGTTGAGAATATCGGCAGCGATCAGGCACCTCGTGAGGGGTTCATCCATGTTTCGAATATGGCGCGCACGCTGCTTTACGCGTTGTCGCTCGACCGCAATGTGGTGCTCGAGGATTTGAGTTTGTATAGCCGGTAAGGAAAACGGGTCGAGGCCATTGGTCTGACCGTTTCGCGGCTTGCCGCCTTCCTTGCGGTAGGCCTCTGGCTTACCGGATCGCCTGCACTTTCGAGAGGCTTTGCCTTTGTTCCAGTGGCGGTATCAGAAAGTAATCAAAGGCATAGCCTCGGCGATAAAGCGGTGTCCGGTAAGCCGTAGGCATACCGCAAGGAGCGCGGCACAACCGAAGGAATAGCAGCGCAACCAGTCTCTGGCCCTCAAGAGGAGTTACGAATGCAGAAACCACGTTTGAGCTTCTGGCAAATCTGGAACATGAGTTTCGGATTCATGGGCATTCAGTTTGGCTGGGGGCTGCAACTCGCGAACATGAGCGGCATCTACACCTACCTTGGTGCGAGTCCCGACGATGTGCCGTTGCTCTGGCTGGCGGGACCAATGACCGGCTTGCTGGTCCAACCCATTGTTGGATCGATGAGCGACCGGACCTGGAACCGACTGGGACGGCGTCGCCCTTACTTTCTCGTCGGTGCGATCTGCGCCAGCATCGCACTCTTCTTTATGCCTGACTCTTCCGTTCTCTGGATGGCGGCTGGGCTGCTCTGGATTCTGGACGCGAGCATCAATGTTTCGATGGAACCTTTCCGCGCCTTTGTTGCGGATAAGCTGAACGTCGACCAGCGCACAGCCGGGTTTGTGATGCAGAGTTTTTTCATCGGCGTAGGCGCGACTCTCGCCAACGCACTACCGTGGTTGTTTCGGCAGTACGGCGTCACGGGCACGACTCCCAGCGGAATTCCTTTAACTGTCCAGTATTCCTTCAAGATTGGCGCCGTGGTTTTTCTCTTATCGGTGTTGTGGACCGTGTTCACGACTAAAGAGTATCCACCCGAGAACATCGAAGAGTTTGAACGACAGCGTCGAGCGACGTACGGAAGCTCAACCGGGCTGGTCAAGATTTTCAAAGTTGCTGGAGAACTCATCCGCGAGATCTCCAGTGCGTTTGGAAACATGCCGAAGACGATGAAACAACTGGCGGTGGTCCAGTTCTTCACCTGGCTCGGTCTCTTTTGTATGTGGATGTTTTTTGGATTGACGACGTCTTACCACATCTTTGGAGCGAGCGGCAGCACCGATCCGCGTTTCGCGCTGGGCCAGGAATGGGGCGGCAACGCGTTTGCCGTCTATTCAATAGTCTGTTTTGTGATTGCCTTTTTGCTCCCCAAACTCGCGAAGGCAACCAGTCGAAAAACCGTTCACGCCATCTCACTGATCTGCGGTGGTCTCGGGTTACTCTCCGTTTACTTCATTCAGGATAAGTGGGTGCTGCTGCTGACCATGGTTGGCGTAGGTATCGCCTGGGCTTCGATTCTTTCGATGCCTTACGCGATTCTCGCGGGCGCTTTGCCGGCCACGCGCATGGGCGTGTACATGGGCATCTTCAATTTCTTCATCGTTATTCCGGAGATTATTGCTTCGATCTTTTTTGGCCGGATCATTCGCGCAATATTTGGCGAGAACAGCACAATTGCGCCGTTGTACGTAGTGATGGCGGGTGGCTTGTTCATGCTTTTGGCCGCGGCATCGGTGATGTTAGTCAGTGATGAAGCGGACGAGGATGTACTGGCCTGATTGATAACAGTAAGTTGAGGAGGCATGCGGAGCCTTTGGAGTGCGCTGACTTGTCAGCGCTTTTAATCGGTCGCAGGGCTTTGCCTTAAAAGTCATTCAGGCCTCACATCCGGCAGCAAAGCCGAGTCTGACATCGCCCATGACTTTTGGGGCAAAGCTACGTCGCAGTATTTAGTTCGCCGTTGAAATTCGGACTCGCCGATACCAAAGCGCTGAGAACTCAGCGACTCCAAAGGCTCCGCACTACGATAGAGAGATCTTTATGCTGAAACAGATTCGAAGAGCTGCCGGGATTGTTTTGGTTATCAGTTCGCTGGCTTGGGGCGCTGTCGCGCAAACGCCCGCTCGCGATGTTTCTAAACAGACGGCACGTCCCGTCCGCGACTGGGTGCGCGATGGTGTGATCTACGAAATCTATCCGCGCGCTTTTTCGGCCAGTGGCGACTTCAACGGCATCACTGCGCAACTGGATCGCCTTCGCGACACGGGCATCACCATTCTCTGGCTGATGCCGATCCATCCCATCGGCCAGGAGAAGAAGAAGGGAACCATCGGCAGCCCTTATGCCGTGCGCGATTACTACGGCATCAATCCCGACTATGGCACGAAAGACGACTTCAAACGTCTGATCTCGGAATCGCACAAACGCGGGATGAAAGTGATCATCGACATCGTTGCGAATCACACATCATGGGACAGCGTGCTGATGAAGCACTCGGAGTTTTACAAACGCGACGCGAAGGGAAACATCACTTATCCGTACGACTGGTTCGATATCGCTGCACTGGATTACAAGAGCCTCGAGCTGCGGCGTTATATGACCGACATGCTGAAGTATTGGATTCGCGAATTTGATCTCGATGGTTTTCGTTGTGACGTGGCCGGTGAGGTGCCTACGGATTTCTGGGAGAACGCACGCGTCGAGCTCGAAAAGCTGAAGCCTGACATGTTCATGCTCGCTGAAGCGCACAAGGCGGAATTGATGGTCAAAGCTTTCGATCTGGATTACTCGTGGCCGATTCACAGCGTGTTGACCGATGTGCTGCAAGGTCGCAAGAGCGCGGGCGAAATTCGTACTGCCTGGGAAGCTGAAGTGCGCGAGTGGCCCCGCAACTCTTTGCACATGCGTTTTTCCGACAATCACGACGAGCGCCGCTCGATTGCTCGCTTCGGTGAACCGGCAGCGCTGGCAGCTTCGGCGCTTGTGTTTACACTTGATGGCGTGCCGCTCGTTTACAACGGGATGGAAGTGGGCGATACAACCGAATCGGGCGCGCCGGCGTTATTTGAGAAGTTGCCAATCTTCTGGCCGATCGCGGAACGGCGGCCGGAGTTTCCACGCTTCTATAAACAGATCACGGCTTTGAGAAAGAGCAGCACTGCGCTTCGGCGTGGATCGCTTGAGTGGTTGAGGAATTCTGACGAGTCACGAGTGATCAGTTTTTTGCGACGTTCGCCGACGGAAGAGGTGCTCGTGACAATCAATCTTTCCAATCGACCCTTTGCGGGCACAGTGGAATCGGATGGGATAACTGGATTTAGCGAAGTTGGGCCAAAAATTTCGCCGCCGCTGCCGCCGGATTTAGCGCCAGCGCTGGATACTGAGAAACGGAATGTTGGGTTGCCGGCCGTTGCGCTCGATGCGTGGGGATATCGCATCTTCCGGCGCACAGCGAAGTAATAAGCTTCCCCCGGGAGCAGGTTCATAGCACTCACTTCCCCCAATCAGGCTCTCAAGCCAAAAAGTCTCATTCAAGTTTGAATGTCTCACTGTCAGGAAGGCGGACCCTGTCCCCGCTTTTACTTATCCAACCAGGCAGAATTGGTTAAACTCCAAACTCAAATTCACTTTCCAAAAGGAGCTCCTCACATGGCTCGTAAATGGTCGAACCTCAATCTTCCCGGCGCACTCCAATCTTTACCGATCCCAAATGCTGCAAAGCTTTTCTTAATGAGCTGCAGAGACTCAATCGCGATTGGCCCGCCAGACTAATCACTTATGTGCTCATGCCAGACCATCTCCACCTCATCGCGAATTCTCAGGATGGTAGGATCAAAGAATTCACAGGCCACTTGAAAGCAGTTGCCGCAAAGGCATTCGTGAAGGTTAACACTCATTTCACTTTGGCAGAGACAGCCACCGGCCACCAGGTTTGGCAAGAGAGTTTCAAAGGCATGCCGTTGTGGAGCGAGAAGATGATCTGGCAGAAGATCAATTACATCCATGCAAATCCAGTAAGGGCCCGGCTGGTGAAATCTGCGAAAGATTACTATTGGTCAGGATTTAGATCGTTTCACTCGCAGGGCGATGAGCCGTTGGCAGTGGACCATGATTGGTGGTGGCCTGATGATTCTGAGAAACTCTCGCAGGCGATGAAAGAGCTGGGCTGGTACACTTATGAAAAGAGGAGATGAGTGAGTGGAGAAGAGCGGGGACAGGGTCCGCCTTCCTGACAGTGAGACATTCAAACTTGAATGAGACTTTTTGCTCGAGAGGGAAGCGGGGACAGGGTCCGCCTTCCTGACAGTGAGACATTCAAACTTGAATGAGACTTTAAGGCTTGAGAGGTGAGTGGGAGTGAGTGGTTGGGACAGTTGAGCAATTTGAGACTTTCACTTGGATCGTTTCTTCTCGCTTTGTACCAGCCCCACCTTCCTCATTGCCATCGGCATCTCAGCGTTGCGCATAAACCAACCCCAAACTTTTCCCGTGCGCATGTTCTCCGCGCTCAGAAGAATAATCCCAGCGTTAAGTCCAATCACATCGGTGTCGATCCATCCCGTCTGTGGATTGAAAGCATCAACGAAGCCGTATCTGCCATAAATGCGTTCGCCAAACTTGTCGCGCATTTCTCGCACCGCAGCGGTGGCAACGACAGGCGTGAACATCAACGAACCTCCAGCAGCAGAAGGAACCAGGGTTCCATCGATGTCAGGATCGCGCGGCGGTCCACCCCATGCAAGATAACCTTTGGCGCTGTCCGACGCTGTGATGCCCCACATGTTTGGTCCGTACGCGGGAAATAGATGACGGAGACTCAAGCAGAAAGCGCGATGGGCAAGTGTCGCGTTAATCGAATTTTGAAAGTAGTCGATGCGATCGCCGCGACTCTCGCGATGATCCCGAAAATCAATCCACGCGTGGGAGTACTGATGCATGAATAACGGAACCCCGATACTTGTGAAATATTGGTAACCCGCAAATCGGTAACGGTCACGCCAGAGGGCATACCAGGACTGTGGTGGAATTGGAAAATGTTTGGAGCCGATGGCGAGCAAGTAAAGTATCGCGTCCTCGCTGTAGGTATCCCAGCGCGCCTTTAAGAATCCCGTTTCAGGCTTCCATCCATGTGACAGCAACAGCGGATCGCCATTGAGCATCCAGCGAAAATTAACGCGGTCATAGATCGCCGTGGCCAGGCGCACAATCTCGGCGTCGGCGCGGTAACATTGTCGAACCGTTAATACGCCACCCAACAACAGCGCCGTATCGATCGAGGAAACTTCGGACTGCCATCTCCTCTCACCTGTCCTGGCGTCAAGCCAGTGATAGAACCAGCCATTCTTTTGAAAAGCTTTGTTCGCAAAGAAACGAAGCGTGGTGCGCACACGTTCCCGAGCCTTTCCATCCTCAATCCAGCCGCGATCAGACGCGATGCATATTCCAGTTAAACCAAAGCCGGTCGCGGCGATACTGGCAACGTGGCGGTGATTGTCGTCTAACGGCGAGCCATCCATGCGTGCGCGGTCTGGAACGAGGCCGGTTTGCGGATCGGCTTCTTCCCAAAAGTAATTGAACGAGCGGCGCTGGAGATCTTCGATGAAAATCTCGTCTGGCTTTGAAAGTTGAACCGGGAGCTGCGATGAACGGGCGGCAGTCGGTGGCCGTCCCTCGGTGACCAAGCTCAACGCCGTCGCGGCATGCTGAACGCCGAGCGCGAGCAATAAAGTGCTCGCGATGATTGATGTGCGAAGCCAACGAACTGACAATAGGGGTTTCTTCGACATTCAATTGGGAAGAAAGAGAGTTTAGGACTTGCGATGAAATGAAGTCAGTACCACCTCGCGGTAGCGGGTGGGTTGTTTGATTGAAGCTCTTAAGATTAAAAGAGTCATAGCAGCGCATAACTGACGCAAGATCCCAAAAAAATTGCCACGAACATGGTGCCAGGCCCCACCCGCTACCG
>JANNON010000206.1:0-2350 GCA_031399105.1 Blastocatellia bacterium
GACAACGGACTACTGACAACGGACCACTGACTAATTCTATGCCACTACGAACCGCCGTAATCGGCGTTGGCCATCTTGGTCGCCAGCACGCCCGCATTCATTCCCTGCTTGCTACCGAAGGTTTGAGTTCTTTCCAGTTCGTCTGTGATTTAAACGAACAAACTGCGCGTTCGATTGGCGAAGAGCGAGCAGTGTCCTGGACCGCAGACTGGCGCGAACTTATTGGCCAGGTCGATGCTGTCAGCCTCGCCGTTCCCACCGAATCGCACTGTGAGATTGCTTGTCCCTTATTGGAAGCAGGTATTCACGTGCTGGTCGAGAAGCCAATTTCGCGCACGCTCGCAGAAGCAGACCAGATGATCGCCGCAGCCGAAAAAGGTGACGCGCTCTTACAGGTGGGCCATCTCGAACGTTTCAATCCCGCTCTCGTCGCTTTGAAACCTCACGTCAGGAATCCCGTCTACTTTGAGATCCATCGCGTGGGTGAATTTACCGCGCGCTCACTGGATATCGATGTCGTGCTTGATTTGATGATTCACGATCTCGACATCGTGCAATGGTTGGTAGGCGAAGATTCTGAAGTGACTGAATTGCACGCAGTAGGAATTCCCATACTTACAAACAAAGTTGATGCGGCTAATGCTCGACTAGAGTTTTCGACGGGAGCGGTTGCCAACATCACGGCTTCACGGGTCGGAACTGAACGAATTCGGAAGATGCGTTTTTTCCAGCCGCACGACTATGTGGCCGTTGACTATGCTACCAAACGCGCTTCGGTAAGCAGTTTGGCGCCACCGACCGCAGAAGGTTCGTGGCCCGGCGTTCACGTCCGCAATCTAGATGTCATTGACGTTGAGCCGCTACGCGCTGAGATTGTGGCTTTCCTCGACGCAGCCGCGTCTGGAAAGCCGGCGGTAGTACCTGGCAGCGATGGTCGCAAAGCATTATCACTCGCGTTACGGGCGTTGGAGCGAATCCACGAGCATGCGGCGCGGGTCAGAATCGGATAATGAATAGAGTGACAGCTTTAGTAGGTTTCAGTCAGGAAGGGTGGTTTACCCCCGCAGGTTATCCTTACATTGTTAGTCGATAGACATTGATCAAGCGGGGGTAAACCACCCACCTGACTGAAACTAATCAAGGTGCAAAACTTCGACGCCACACTGACGAATGTCTAACCAAGCCATACCTGAACCAACCATTACTCAGTTCCTTTCCGAGCGCGTCGAGGCCCGCGACTTCCCTTCAGCCGTCTACCTAATCATGGAACACGGTCGAGAGGTCTTCGCCGAGGCCATCGGCCACTCGGTCCTAGATCCATATAGCATCGCCGCCTCGCTTGATACCATTTACGATCTGGCGTCACTGACCAAGCCACTTGTAACGGGCTTTCTCTCCGCTTTACTAATTGAACGTGGCGAACTCGATTTGGATGGAGTGGTGGCGGATTATTTGCCCGAGTTTAAGACAGGTGACAAACATGCGATCACAGTACGGCAGTTGTTAACACACTCCTCCGGTTTAGCTGCGTGGCGACCGCTCTACATCCTGACCGAAGGAAAAGCCGAGAATGCACTAACCGTGATCGCGCAAGAGCCGCTGGCATACGCGCCCGGCACGTGCGTGGTCTACAGCGATCTCGGATTCATTGCTCTCGGATTCTTGTTGGAGCGCATCACGGCAAAGAAGTTTGCAGAACTCGCGCAAGAAGAGATATTCACTCCGCTAAAACTCGAGCACACTTACTTCAATCCTCGCACCGCTCTGCAGACAGGAATCGCTGCCTGCGAGATCGGAAATCTCTATGAGCAGAACACCAGTCGCGAAACAGGACTCCCGGAATATCATGATTGGCGCAAACGACTCATCTGGGGTGAAGTGCATGACGGCAATGGCTATTTTCTAGGCGGCTCGGCAGGTCACGCCGGTCTATTCGCAAACGCTCATGACGTCGGCACTATTGCTTCTCAGTTCCTCGCCGGCAGAACGCGTCTGCTCAAGAAAGAGACTTGCGCTTTGTTTCGCTGCAATCTAACTGAGGGTCTGGAGGAGGCGAGATCGGTCGGTTGGCAACTTGCGGCAACGACCGATTCCACCGGAGGCAAGGAGTTACCGGCTGACAGCTTTGGCCACAACGGTTTTACAGGCACGTGTTGCTGGAACGATCCGGTTAATGAGCGGACCTTCATTCTGCTCACGAATCGAACCCACGCGCGCGAACTTCCTTTCGTCAACATCAATAGCATTCGCCGGCGGTTCAATTCACTTGCGATTAGAGCGTTGGATCAAAATTCCAAGCGTTAAACCATTCAATGTCGGAGATGCGGAGCCTTTGGAGTGCGCCGACTTG
>JANNON010000317.1:0-6582 GCA_031399105.1 Blastocatellia bacterium
GTGGATGCGAGGTCTATCGCCTCGCGATCCGCTCGCGTTATTCCTGAATCCGCTGTTGGCCGCAGATGCAACCCGCAGCGCCAACTTTCTCTGGCGCAACCGAAGTGCTACGACAGAATTATTAGTTCGCGTCTTTGATTATCGATCCAGTGCGAAAGGAAAGAACCTGTTAGAAGTGACAGGGGGGTAATTCTCACAGCTACCGATTCGCGGAGTGCGTCGAAACAACCTTTGCAGGAAGTGGTTGCTCTTTACTGGGAGCGCGGACGGGCTCGTCCGCCAATGTTCGCTAGCGCGCCGCTGCAGTTGGAAGATTCAATTCAAGGTCGAAAAGGCCGCTTCGGGACGAGGCCGTCCGCGCTCCCAAGCTGGGACTTCGGTTGGATTACGAGGGTGCTGACAACTCAGGCGTTTGGGTTCGGGAGTTAAGAACTTAGTCCTTTCGCTTGTTGCCTATCTGCTTCGGCCCACTCCTGCGCGGACACGAATGACTGCTTGTCATAGATCAGCACAATCGTTCCTATCGGAAGTTCCTTATAAATCTCGATCGCTGCTGACATCGGAATGCGAACGCAGCCGTGACTCTCAGGTTGGTTCGGAACGGAAGGATTTCCATGAATCGCGACCCCACCGCTGAAGTAGCTTGGGTAGTAGAGCAACCCGAGCGGGGATTTTCTCCAGCCCGCGATCTTCGCCTCAACTCTGAAGCGGCCGCGCGGCGTATACGCGAGACCACTCATAAGTTTCTCCTTGTACTGCTTGTTGCTGCCGGTCGATACCGGAAGAATTTTCTTCACCGCTCCTTCGCTATCAACCAAAAGCAGCACCTGACGATCAACATCAACTTCGACGTGCTTGTAACCAGGGTCCTTCGCCTGAGGCGCCTCAGCGTTCATGATTGCTTCCAACTCTTCGCGATCGATACGACCGCTAACCTTCCGCTTTTCCCATTTCTGAAAAACGATTAGCGCACTCCGCGTTGCACCATCGATCACTCCGTCAACTCGCCCCGCCTCATAACCCATCTCTGAGAGACGACGCTCCGCCTCTTTCGCTTCGGCGCGCGTTAACTGGGAACTTGGCTTCTTGCGTTTCTCGCTGATCATACTTGCGGAAGCATTGGCCCCAGTTACGGAAACAAGGCTTATGACCAAAAACATCATTGCGGTGGATTGCTTTAGGCTATACATAGAAAATCCCCTGAAGTGGAAACTGGGGGAAGGACGGAGAAAATCAAACAATTTGCGTACGACATTCACGATACGCCGCAGCGCGCAATCGCGTCAACGTGACTGTCAAGCATCGTAGTGATGCAGTTTGCTCGTTCGCGATTCGATCGGGTGTCATGAGGTCAGTACGTCCTCGCGGTGGCAGGCGGGGGATCGACAATTACTCAACCAGGACCTCATGAGGCGCTGGTTGAGTGATGACGCGCTGGTTGAGTGAGAGTGATCCCCCACCCGCTACCGCAAGGTGGTACTGACCTCATGACACGCTGGTATTGCGGATCACAAAGTTCCACGACAAAATAAACGCCTTGTCATCGTTAGCATCGCATGAAGAACATGATCAAAATTCACCTTCTCGGAAGTTTGGCCTCGCTTGCCATGGTTCCTTTCATTCTGTGGTTTACGCTGGGTGGCAGCCACAGCGAATTACCAAACTTGAAGAACGAGTCTAATGTTAAGCCCACAGTTATGGTTCGAGAAACCACTGCTGCGAAGAACGCTACTCTCAAGAACGAGCTGAGTTGGACCTTTGGTGGAAGGCCGCAGCGTGGCTGGTATCTTTACGACTTGTTGATACGTAAGACGCTCAACACTCAGAGTGAATCTGGTTCGGCTGACTTTGCTGCCGCGGTTGGAGTTTGGCAGAAGGAGATGGGCCTGGATCCAAGTGGCGTGCTTGATGAAGATTCGTTCATGAAGATGGTGGCGCAGTGGCAGAATTATCGACTGAAGGATCGCACCCTCGCGCAACCCGATCAGTTGCTGACGGCACCCTCTTCAGACTTCTACGATCCAGAGCGATTGATCGAACTTCGACAACTCGAACGCCGGACCTACACGGCATACAAACGGATGCTTGCCGCTGCCATCGCAGACCAGTCACTTGGTCTTCAGAGAGTACGCGGCGAACTCGCGCCCGACGAAAGATACTTCAAGATCATTTCTGCCTATCGTTCGCGCGAATATCAGGATCGCTTGCGGCGAGAATCACCGAATGCCGGGAGCGCCGGACTTGCTGTCAACAGCCCCCACTTTACGGGGCGAGCTTTAGACATCTATGTCGGGGGCGAGCCGGTTGACACTCGAGATTCAAACCGCGCCATCCAGGTAAACACGCCCGTTTACAAGTGGTTGGTCCGCAATGCCGAACGCTTCGGCTTTCGCCCTTACTTTTATGAGCCGTGGCATTGGGAATATGTCAGATAGCGATGCTCTTTATTGGTTTTCGATCGATCCCCAAAGAGGTCTGTACCCACCTGGCGGTAAGGAGTGGGTCCGTGTTGACACACCCGCTTGGCCCACCCGCTCCCGAGCAGCCTTGCTCGTCTGCGACAAGCAGATAACCAGATGAAACTTAGAGTGCGACATTGATAGGATGGCAAAGCTTATGGGTCGCGAAGGCCGTCACAACATTGGCGCGTTAAGTGCCCGTTACCGAGTTTGGTCTCAGGGGTTGGTGTCGATAACACTGGTGAATTATCTGTTCCTTGCGAGTAGATAATATCCCGTTAAGAAGAATACTAAAAAGATGCTCCCCTGCGCCTGTAAGCGAATCGTAGGAGCTAGCTCAATCCAACCAAGGAGAAGGCCATGACAAAGCGCAGGAAGAAATCAAAGTTTAAGGTCCAGAGTCTGACGCAGCAGTTGCAGCATATCAATCTCAATGCTGCCGGTATTGATATTGGCTCTGAGCGACATATGATCGCCGTACCTGAAGGGCGCGACGAAGTTTCAGTGCGCGAGTTTGGTACTTTCACGGTCGACTTGAGAGCCCTTGCCGACTGGTTGCAGCAGTGCGGCGTCACGACAGTGGCCATGGAGTCAACCGGAGTTTACTGGATTCCGCTTTTCGAATTGCTCGAAGCTCGTGGCCTCGAAGTAAAGCTGGTTGATGCGCGACACGTTAAGAACGTCTCCGGGCGCAAATCGGATGTACTTGATTGTCAGTGGATCCAGCAACTGCACACTTACGGTCTGCTGGCGGGCGCCTTTCGACCGCCGGACGAGGTCTGTGTGTTGCGCAGCTACCTGCGGCAACGCGAAATGCTCATTCAAACCGCCAGCATGCATATTCAACATATGCAGAAGGCACTCCAACAAATGAATCTGCTGCTGCTGCACAATGTGGTTTCGGACATTACTGGCGTTACCGGCATGAACATTATAAAAGCGATCCTTGCTGGGGAGCGAAATCCCCAAGTGCTGGCAAACCACCGAGATAAGCATTGTCAGAACAGTAGTGCCACTATTGCTCAGTCGCTTGTTGGCAACTATCGCGTGGAGCATCTTTTTGCCCTGCGCCAAGCGGTTGACCTATATGAAATCTACCAAGCCAAAATTGCCGATTGTGACGAGGCCATCGTCAAACAGGTTGAGCAACAACCCGACGTCAATGATCACAATCCACCAGCTAGTGAGAAGCGAAACCGGGCGCGCGACTTTGTCCGGAGTGGCGTAAATGTGCGGGACCTGTTGCTCAAAAAAAGTGGAGTTGATCTGTTCGCTATTCCCGGCTTAGCTGTGGACACTCTCCTCGTCCTGGCGAGCGAAGTAGGCTATGACCTGGGTCCCTGGAAAACGGTCAAACACTTCACCTCCTGGCTCAGCTTGTGTCCCGGCACCAGAATCTCCGGGGGGAAGATCTTATCCAGAAAAGTCAAACGCAATCCCAATCGGGCCGCACAGGCTTTTCGCATGGCGGCCGCCACACAAGCCCGGAGCAAGACTGCTTTAGGAGCTTTCTATCGGCGTATCAAATCCCGCACCAGTGGCAAACAAGCAATCACTGCCACCGCCCACAAGATCGCACGCATCTATTACGCGCTACTAACTCAAGGAACAACCTATATTGAGCTTGGGCAACAAGCCTATGAACAAAAGTACCAGGAGCGTCGGCTCCGGCATCTGATGACGCAAGCCAAATCACTGGGCTTTCATCTCGTACCATGCGCCACCTAGTCCGAGGAGTTTCTAAGAAGACTGTGCGAAGACTAACGCGCTGAATATTAGGAAGACCAGATGGGCAGTCTCACTGTCAGGAAGGTGGACCCTGTCCCCGCCTGAGTTTCGGCGCAATAAAGATCGATAGAATCTTGAATCTGCGGACCGACCTTGAAACTAAGGCAACTTGAAGCGGGGACAGGGTCCACCTTCCTGACAGTGAGACTGCGTATCTTGATTTGTCTCCTTAAACCTTTAGTTTTCGCACAGTTCTATTGCACTACCGCGAAGGAATCCCTACTTAAGAACTGACTGGAGCGTAAATGAAAACCACCACCACCATCCTTCTGCTGCTCTTAACCGCTTTCAGTAGTTCACTGGCGCAAACTTCGGATCGGCAGCAGTTCATCCGAGCCGAGGGTCCGCTCATCGTGTTAGCCAACGTGCGAGTGATTGATGGCACCGGCGCCGCACCGGCGGATGATCAGACAATCGTGATTCGAGATGGCAAGATCCTGTCCGTTGGCGCAAGTGCAAACGCAACTATTCCCGCCAACGCTCAGGTGCTCGATCTGAAAGGCTACACAGTTCTGCCTGGATTAGTGGGAATGCACAACCACATGTTCTTTCCGATGGGTGGCTCGCCGCCGATGTATTCGAATATGGGGAGCAGCTTCCCGCGACTTTATCTCGCGCTCGGGGTCACGACGATTAGGACCACTGGCAGCGTCGTTCCCTATACCGACCTCGAAATCAAAAAGTTAATCGATGCCGGCCGGATGATTGGTCCAAAGATGCATATCACTGCGCCGTATTTGGAGGGCGAAGGCGCTTTCACTCCAGTGATGCACCAACTCTCCGGCGCTGACGATGCACGACGCATGGTGAACTTCTGGGCCGATCAAGGAGCAACTTCTTACAAAGCCTACATGAACATCACGCGCGACGAGTTGCGTGCGACCGTTGAAGAAGCACATAAGCGAGGGTTGAAAGTCACGGGCCACCTCTGCTCGATCGGTTATCGCGAAGCAGCTGAAATCGGCATCGACAATCTCGAGCATGGATTGTTTGCGGATTCCGAATTCGTAGCTGACAAGAAGCCCGATCAATGTCCGGGCGCAGCGGTTTCTGCGAGTCTGCGACAGCTTGATCTAAAGAGCGCTGCGGTGCAGGAGACCATTCGCACGCTGGTGGCAAAGAAAGTTGCGATCACTTCCACGCTGCCAGTCTTCGAAGCTGCCGGGGCTCCTTTGACGCAAAGCGGAATCGGTGCGGCGAGTGCGCTGATGAATCCGCGTGTGTTCGCAGTGATGTCAACTGACGCGCGCGTGCGTTATCTGACTGCGCGAGCGCGCGTGCAATCAACCTCGGATTACGTGACGTTGTTGCGGAAGGCTATGGATTTCGAGCGGGCATTTGTCGCCGCGGGCGGGTTGCTGATTGCTGGTCTCGATCCCACTGGAAACGGTGGAGTGGTTGCCGGGTTTGGTGATCTACGTGGGGTTGAGTTGTTGGTCGAAGCTGGATTCACGCCGGTCGAAGCGATCAAGATTGCGAGCTTCAATGGCGCTAAGTTTCTCGGCGAAGACGCACGTATCGGCTCGATCGCAGCAGGTAAACAAGCTGATTTGATGGTCGTGAAGGGAAACCCCGCGGCAAACATCCTCGATATAGAGAAAGTCGAGATTGTTTTCAAAGACGGCGTTGGTTACGACTCGGAGAAGCTAATCCAATCCGTACAGGGATTGGTTGGGATCCGCTGAAACCGTAACGAGTGACGAGTGACAAGTGACAAGTCAGAAGTGTAGTTTCCAGGCACCGTCTAGTTAGGAATACTCTTGATCATCTGACTTGTCACTTGTCACTTGTCACCTGTTACTCTTACTTTCCAAACGCATACAACGCACTACGAGTCCTAATGTAGATCCTTCCGTCTGCGATTGCCGGCGTTGCGAAGACTTCATCATCCATCTCATTCACACGCATTACTTCCCAATCACCCGCAGCCTTCAACACCGAAACCTGGCCAGCCTGACCAATCAAAAATACTTTGTCATCTGCGGCCACCGGGGATGAAAAGTACTTATCAATCGCGCCGTGCAGACGCCCCTGCTTGATCACGTTCCCAGTCGCGGGATCAAACGAGAGCAGAATCCCACTGTCGTTGATCATGTAGAGAACACCTTTGTAGAGCAGCGTCGAAGGAACCTGCGGCACTGGTTTGGCTGGATCGATTGACCGTCCACGGACAGCGTGGTGTTCGTGAGCCGGACGATCTGGCCGCCGAGCTTCTGGCTGATCGTCGTCACCTGTTGCTCGGGAACAGCGCTTGATGCCGCGACGGTCCAACCCGTGGGTAGGTTGCGGAAGTGATCGGAGCCGTCGTCTTCGGCGACCGCCGCGTTGCCGCCTC
>JANNON010000343.1:0-4446 GCA_031399105.1 Blastocatellia bacterium
ACCGGTCGCATCGCCGCCGGCGCCACCGCTGAAACTCAGGTTGGTCGCGCCGCCCGAAAATGCTCCGGTCGAACCGGCAGCCTGGGCCAAAGTGCCCGAAGCTCGTGCATAGTTCAAACGAATGAATTCTGTCACCAGCGGGGAAGCATCCAGCCGCGAGTCGTTAATGACTTTCTGCGTCTCTGCTTCCTTTGCCAAAACTTCATTCATCGCAATGCGCAGAATGTTTCCAGTGGACTCGATTCCAAGACGGTTAGCTCTCAATACCGCTTCCAAAGCGATGTTCCAGGGAACGTCTTGAACATTCACTGTTACCGGTACTGCGCCGACCGAGGAATCGATCACGAAGTTAACGCCATACTGTTCGGTGACGTAGTTCAGGATGTCGCGAATGTCGGCGTTCACTACATTTAAATTTATGGGCTCGCCGACGAAACCGGGCTGGCCATACTGCCTTCCCTGGTCCGACTGCTTTCCAGAAGTGGAAGACATGCCCGACGCTGGAGCCGGTGATGGAGAAGGCGAAGGAGGCTGTGGCGCGAGGGCCGCAATATCCTGCTCTTCCATTATTGGAGCGGTAGCAAGATCCACTGCCGAAGCGTCGGAATCTGGTCGGGGCGTGAGTCTCGAGTTTGCTGCCACGGCCAACGCGCTGTTGCCGACCAGGCATACAAGCAGCAGGACGAGCGTAGTCCTCTTTATGGCCATGAATATTGAACGCTGAAAATGCATCTTTCCCTCCTTAGGGGAATATCGGAACTCACCGCCACGCACTACGCTCCCATGCTGATTGGCACTTAAAGCGCGCGCCGCACTGTGCGGCCTGTTCCGGGTTGGTTGTCAACTGACCCATCTGTTCGCTGGGAAGCTTGCAGATGGTTGTCTGCGGGTGAGTGATTCGAGCCGGTCTTCGTTCGCTCGAACCGGGGATGGTTACGGCTTCTCCGCCGTGGCGGGCCTGTCCGAATTCTTGGCAGGTTCAACAGTTGGTGCTACAGGAGCAGCAGGCTTGACTGCGGCCAAAATATCGACCGTGCTCGGCTGTCGCAGTGGCTTAAGTTCTACTGATCGTTCGCGACGACCATTGGTAAAAAGAGTTTCTTTACGGAACACCAGACGGTTGTCTTCGATAGCGACGAGTTGCCCATCATAGAAACGCTCGCCGGGATAGATCACGAAGGACATCTTTATTGGAGTCGCTTCGACGATTGCCGCGTAACCGCGTGGCGTTCGAGAAATACCGACAACCTGCACTTCACCAAGAAGCAAAGCAATCGTTGGTTTCGGCGCCTGTATCCTGGCGCTCATGGCAGCTTGTTTCTGTGCGCGATAGTTAGCGATTCGCTCTTCGATCGGCGGTGGCGAAATCAAGTTGCTCTTCTTCAGCACGATGCGGGGTGGTTCGAATTTTCGAAATGGGTCGCGACCACCGCCCGACACTGTCCTAGTGGGGCTCTTTGCTGGAGTCTTTGGCTGGTCCTGCGCATTGGCAGTGCCAAGCATCAGCGCGGATCCAACCAGGAGTCCGGTTAAACCAATTCTTAATAATCTGGTTGAGTACTTCATAGTTGTCTGCTTTCTCGTGGGTTCTCGGAGAGTTTACTTGTTCGCAGTTGGGGCAGGAGGTTGGGCGGCTGGACCACCAGCACCGGGCTTCGCCGGGGCGACCTGTTTCTGCAAGCTTTCTGCTGAAACGTAAAACGCCGTGAGATCAAAGGTTGCATCAACGGTCTGATTTGGTGACTGCTTCTCAGACTGCTTGAGGTCAAAATTCGTGATCGAGACGATGCGCTGATAGTGCGCTATCTGCTCAAAGAATGCGCGGAGCTGGGCAAACGAACTGGACACACCGACTTCGATCCGCTTCCCGCTGTAGTTGTCCTGCATCACGTCGTCTTTCGGAGTGAATTTCCGAAACACGAGTCCGGTGGCGCGCGCCCGATCCTGCAATCCCTGCAAAACCATCGTCAGTTCGCGTTGCTCTGGCAGCAAAGATTTGAGTTCGTCGTACTCTTCCTGCCTGGCTTGGTACGTCGCCTTCAGCTCATTAAGTCTTTGCGACGCGACCTGGGCTTGCGTGTTCTTCTGCAAGAGCACAGCGATCTCAGTGTTCAGGGTCTTCGTTGATTCGTGCGTTCCCTTAGTGACGAAGTACCAGAACCCTGCGTACATAAGTCCGGCGACTGCGCCGAAGATTGTCAGCCGCCAGTACCATGGCAGCGATTGGAGGTTTCCGATTTTCATTTTCTTATCTCATTCCCCGCACATTGACGGGCTTTGAAGGAGGTGACAGAGGCTACTTCTTCATTGCCACTTGGTTGGCAGCATTGGGTGCAGGTTGGTTTTGTGGTTTGGCTTGCGAGTAATTGCACTTGACCGTGAACTTCACTACTTCCATTTTCGCAACCACTGTGTCCGCCGGCGCGTTAGCATCGGCCTTCGTCTCCGGGACATCGCGTTGAGTTTCGATGTTAAGGTTTGTAAACAAGCCCGATGAGAATTCCATGCTCTGACCGAAGCGCGTAACCGAGGACTCGTTGGGCGACTCTCCTTTGATGGTCAATTCGCCTTCCTTCTGCTCGACGCTCTTCAGATAAAGTCCGGGAACACTGTCGAAACGCGCTTTGATCTCGCGCAGCACCGTGCTTGGTCCCTGTTGAGATTCCCGCAGTTTAGTGATCGCCGCGATTCGTCCTTCGATGTCCTGGGTCTTCTTCTCAATCTCGCCCTGCTCGCGAGTGACAGCCAGCATCTGTTGATTGATACGTTTCTGATTCTCAAGTTCGCGCTCTGCGGTGGCGTGAGCCGCGCGAGAACTAACAAAGTCGTATCCGGCGCCCAGCACCAGCAGCCCAAAGATCGTCACAATCATTAACAGTGTCTGCATGCGAGGACTGGTGACCTTATCCTCGACCATCACCACACCGGTCGGTCGATCCGTCACTGATTCGAGTAAGTTAATCTTGATCATGCCGCAACTCCTCTCAGGGCGAGACCGACGGCAATCGCCATCTCGGGACCAATTTCCTTCATGTAGTCGGGGTCAAACTTTCGGGCGTCCACCTGAATTTCTCGGAACGGGTCAAAGACTTCCACAGGAACCTCGAACCGCTTACCGAGATACTCGGACAAACCCGGCAGTTTGGAACCACCACCGGCCACCAGGATCTTCTGGATCGCAGCTTCACCTTCTTCGGCAGTGGCGCGATAAAAGTCCATCGTTTTGCGAACCTCGAGGGCCAGTATGTCGGACACCGCCTCGATGATTGGTTTAATCGGACGAGCCTCAACACCCTCCGGCAAGGGAAAACCTCGCTTCACTGATTCGGCCTGCTCGTAAGTGAGACCAAGTTCTTTCTGGAGCAGGCTGGTGTACTGGCTGCCACCCACGGAAGCATCGCGCGCGAAGACCGAGCGGGTGCCATTGAGGATATTGATGTTCAGCGTCGAAGCGCCGATATTCAGCAGCGCGACAACTTCGCCAGCTTTGGGGTGATAGTTCACTTCGTAACAGTTCTGCAGTGCAAAGGTGTCGACATCGACAATCACGGGCTGTTTGCCTGCGAGTTGAATTGCCTGCTTGACGTTTGCAATCTTGTCGCTCTTGCACGCTGCCAGCAGAACGTGGAGTGCGTCAGAGGAGTTATTGGTTACGTGGTAGTCGAGATTCACATCGGCGATATCGAAAGGAATATGTTCCTCGGCGTGCCAACTGAATGACTCCTGCAGTTCTTCCTTGCTCATCTGCGGCAGCACGATGTTCTTGACGATCACTGAGTGGCCGCTAACGCCGGCGGCAACTCTCATGGTTCTGATCTGGTGCTCTTTGAAGATGTTGACGATGACGTTTGAAACGTTGTTGAGCTCCATGATCTGGCCATCGACGATGGTGTCTGGCAGGAGATTTTCAAAACCCAGACTGGTCAACTCGAGCTTGTTGCCCTTGCGCTGTAGTTCGACGGCTTTGACGGAACTCGAGCCTATGTCGAGACCAACCAGATTCTTCTTATTGTTTTTGAACATGATCTATTTGTTCCTGGTGACTGAAGCACGCAGACGGTTGAGCCGCCGCAAGCGGGCGCGAGCTTTTCGCGCTCTCGAAGGGCGCATTTTCACGATCTTGGGGTTAGCGAGTTGCTGTCCGTTTTTCAATTGAGTTTCCTGAACACCGACGGCGCGGGAGGGAGTTGCAAGTGGTAGGAACCAATACGCGGTCGGGTTATTTCAAGCTTTTCTAACGGATCCTGGAGTACCGCTTGGTAGAGGAATGAAAGGCGAGAACCTCAACGATGACACCGCACGTGACATCGTCGAAAAGGAGAGTACCCCAGCGGCGACAACCATGTCAACCGCTATTTTGCTTTGTTTAACTCGTTACCTAAGAACAGTAAGAACGGAAAGCTGAGGCGGTTCACCTCACTTTCTGGAATTGGTCTGATTGTTTTC
>JANNON010000350.1:0-3062 GCA_031399105.1 Blastocatellia bacterium
CCTGTCGCAGAACTCAAGTTCGACACGCTGAGCATTGCTGAAGGCAAACGTATGAGAGTCGCTTGGGCTGCCGGAGCCAACGGAAGCATTGGAAAGATCGCGTTTTGAATTATGTAGAGAAGGCCCGAGTACATTGGCGCCTTAAAAAGAACGGGATAATCAGTCTGATCCAAGAGGGCTAAGTTGCGATCATGGGGCGCTATACTGAATCAAAACTTGACGCATACACGAGAGAAGTAGTTGCGAGTGGTTTCTGTGTCCTGCGAAATCACTTTTCTCCTGCCACACTCAGCAACTGGCGCCAGTTTTTCACTCCCTTGCTCAACGCTCACGTTGAACGCGAGGGTCAGCTACAAAATCGTGGCGCGGGGCGCTACTACGTAACACTTCCGTTCGCCGGCTGTTTCGCCGACCCGACCATTTACGAGGACGATGATGTGCTCGCTATCGTCGAGCGCCTGGTCGGACCCGATCCGGTGATGTGCCAACTCGCTACGGACACTCCGGTGCTCGGTTCTGAGTATCAGGAGATTCACAGGGATGCCCCGCCACTATTCCCCGAAATCGAGAATGAGAGCCCACCATTTCAACTCGCGGTAAACTTTCCGCTGGTCAACGTAGTCGCTG
The DNA here is from genome assembly GCA_031399105.1 of Blastocatellia bacterium. Taxonomy (GTDB): domain Bacteria; phylum Acidobacteriota; class Blastocatellia; order Pyrinomonadales; family Pyrinomonadaceae; genus PSRF01. Next base: position 628 of record JANNON010000350.1, read on the forward strand.
AGAATGGGCCATTTGAAGTCGCGCCCGGTACCCACATGATGACAAAGGCCGACGGATTGCGACGTCTCGAATCTGGCGAGGTAACTTTGGAACCGCAGCTCATGGCGCTGGGAGATGTCATGATTCGCGATGTCCGCGGTCTACACCGTGGTACGCCAAATAGCACTGAGGCGCCCCGGCCCATGGTCGTCATCGGCTACAGCCGTCGCTGGTTGTTTCGACCTGAAGTTTCAATCAAAGTCCCACGTGCAGCGCTTGTTTCCCTTTCCAAACGTGCCCGTGCGCTTTTGCGTTTCAATCCAATCGTCGAATCGCTGGATGACAATCCTGATGCGGAAATCTATCAATCGTTCGCGTACTGAACTGAAAGTTTCGAGTTTCGAGTTTCGAGTTTCGAGTTTCGAGTTGTTGAGTGTGCCGAGCGTGCTAAGGTCCAGAAAGCGTCATCTCGCACCGGAAATCAAAGCAAGTCTTGAAACTCGAAACTCGAAACTCGAAACTTGATCTTAACGATTGGAGGAGACCCGGCCTATGGAAAGCAACGTTACTGAAATCGCGCCCGATGTTTATCGTATTTCGACTTTTAATCCTGACTACGGAATGCAGTTCAACCAATTTCTAGTCAAAGACGAGCAGCCCTTCCTCATGCATACCGGTTTTAAACGTATGTTTCCGGCTACACTGGAAGCGATAGGCAAAGTGATCGACCCGGCAACGTTGCGCTGGATTGGCTTCAGCCACTTTGAGTCAGACGAATGTGGCGCCTTGAACGAATTGCTCACCGTTGCGCCACACGCGCAAGCAGTCTGCAGCTTCGTTGGCGGACTGGTGAGCGTGAATGACTTTGCCGACCGCCCGGCGCGCGCGCTGAGCGATGGAGAAGTACTTGAAACCGGATCACATCGACTGCGGTTTCTTGCCACTCCACATGTTCCACATGGCTGGGATGCCGGACTGTTCTTCGACGAACGTGACCAAACTCTGTTCTGTTCTGACCTCTTTTTTCATCCTGCCGATCCTGAGCCGTCCACCGAATCTGATATCGTCGACCGTGCCAGGACATCGATGCTCGCCGGCCTTGCGAGTCCCCTGGCCAATGACATGCCGTATACGCCCTATACCGACAGCACACTTCGCAGACTGGCCGCCCTCGAACCGCGCACGCTCGCGGTGATGCATGGTTCCTCGTTTCGCGGTGACGGGCAAAAAGCGATTGACGATTTGGCCGATGTAATTCGCGAAACGCTCGCGCCGAAGGACCACTGATTGAGCTCTCCTGCGATCACCCCTCCAAAGAAACGCGTCACTCCGGTAACGGCGTGGCGGGACGCGCGTGAACTGATCTACTCGCACCGCAATCGTCTCGCGCTGGGATTGGGACTGATGCTCATCAGCAGGCTGATGGGACTGGTGCTTCCGGCAAGCTCGAAGTACTTGATCGACGAGGTGATCTTGAAAGGCAGAGGCGAGCTGCTCAGCATGATCGCAATCGCCGCGGGGGTCGCAACGCTGCTGCAGGCAGTTGCGTCTTTCGCGCTTACTCAAGTGCTTGGGGTCGCTGCCCAACGCGCAATCACGGATATGCGCAAGAGTGTGCAGGAACACGTCGCCAGACTTCCGATCCGGTATTTCGATTCCACCCAAACCGGCGTGTTGATCTCCCGCATCATGACCGACGCCGAAGGCATTCGTAATCTGGTTGGCACGGGGTTGGTCCAACTTGTCGGCGGCCTCGTCACTGCCGCGCTCGCACTCTTTGTGCTTTTCTATCTGAACTGGAGACTCACTTCGATCACGTTGCTCGCGTTGACAGCTTTCGGTGCGTGCATGGCTGTGGCCTTCAAGAAACTACGGCCATTGTTTCGCGAACGCGGGAAAATCAATGCTGAGGTGACTGGCCGGTTGACTGAATCGCTCGGCGGCATTCGCATTGTGAAAGCCTATGCTGCTGAGAAGCGCGAAGAACTGGTTTTCGCCCGCGGCGCGCATCGCCTGTTTCGCAACGTCGCGCGTTCGATGACTGCGGTTTCGGGCGTCACTGCGTTCTCAACCATCATCGTCGGATTGATCGGTGTCATTCTGATCGTTATCGGGGGACGCGATATCCTCGCGGGTCGAATGTCGCTCGGCGATTTTTTCATGTACATCTTTTTCACCGCGTTTGTGGCGGCGCCATTGGTTGAAATCGCATCGATCGGAACTCAGATAACCGAAGCTTTTGCCGGCCTTGATCGCATTCGCGAAATAAAACGCATGGCGACCGAAGACGAAGATGATGTGCGGCTTGCGCCGATCGGAGCAATCGAGGGCGAAGTAGCATTCGAAGATGTCAGCTTCGAATACAACGACGACACGCCAGTACTTAGAAACGTCTCCTTCCGGGCGCCCGCTGGTTCAACCACAGCGCTGGTTGGTTCCAGTGGATCCGGAAAGTC
>JANNON010000214.1:0-27594 GCA_031399105.1 Blastocatellia bacterium
CAAGTCGGCGCACTCCAAAGGCTCCGCAATTTCGCAAGGTTCATCGAATCTTTCGAACTTCATTCATCTGAACGTGTAGTACTATACCAACGCGGCAACTCTTCCGAGATCACCCGCCGCCACCAAGGATCCCGAAATGCGCAGTTCTCTCGCACGTAGCTCGACGGCAGCTCTGCTCGCCTGCTCGTTATTCCCTTCTCTCTCAATTTCTGGCCAGCAACCTGCGCGCGAACAGACGCGTCCGCGACGAGTACAAAGCGAACAGCCTGCGAACACGCCGACCCCGCCTAACGAAACGTGGAAGACTCCAGCGCCAACCACAATCTCGCTCTCAGAACGTTCCAACGCCCCAGTTTCAGGAACTGAACCACTCATTCGCGTGGCACTCGCGACGAACGCGCGGTCAGGAACAATTTCAACTCTTGGTAAGTTAATGAACGCTACCGGGGAAGCGTCGTCATTTCTTGCTCTTGATGCAACGCGCATCCGCGTCGAACCACGCTTGCTTTCTTCACCGCAACTCAATTCTGTCGACGAGAAGTTTGTTATTCGCATTGACGGGTCAGCTTCGCGGGAAGAGGCCGAACATAAATCACGCGAGCTGCGCGAAATCGTCGGCGAGGACACCGGCGTCGGCTACGATGCGAGCACGGCCGGTTGGCATGTTGCCATCGAGACTAAAAATTCTCGCGATGAAGCAAACGAGCTCATCGGCAGATTGAACGAAGCCGGCTTTGATGCGTCTCTGGTGTCGCCGCGAAAGCAAGCTGAATCGAAAGACACCAAACCAACAGGAAACGTTCGTTTCGTCTCGCGTCCCAGTGTGCCCTTGCGCGCTGTGGTAGGGATTGCGCCAGGCGCCGCAGAGCTTTTCAACTCAAGCGCGCCAGTAACGTTTGCATCCGACGATGAGAGCAAGACTCCGGTTCGTTACAACGATCGGCCCTATCGCGGACGCATTGAGGTCTTCACGAATACTCGTGGCTCGCTGACGGTAGTGAACGTCCTCGGCCTCGAAGACTACGTACGAGGAGTTGTCGCGAACGAACTCTCGCCCGGCAGTTATCCCGCCATCAACGCCTTGAAAGCCCAGGCGATTGCTGCGCGCACTTATGCGATGCGAAATCGCGGCCAGTTCATGTCACAGGGTTTTGACGTGTTGCCGACCACGCGTTCACAAGTCTACCGAGGCGTGGCCTCGGAAAATGCTCTGTCAACGCGCGCCGTCGAAGAGACCCGAGGGATGGTGGCCACTTACCATGGGGAGCCGATTAATGCGCTTTACACTTCGACGTGTGGCGGACGCACAGAAGATTCCGAGAACATCTTCAATCACGCCGTGCCCTATCTTCGCAGCCGTGAGTGTGCCGTTGAGGGTCAAGCCGCGTTAGCACAATTCTCTATTCAAACCGCGCGCGACTTACCGGACGTGCGAGTCGAGAAAAATTTATCGCTGGCCCGCGCAGCGGCTTTGTTGAGCCTCCAAAACTTCACTCTTTCGCGTAGCAAGGTCTCCGACTCGTGGCTTGACGAGGAAGCGTCGGTGAGTGAAATCAGGAGTTGGCTCGCCAGCGTGGCGAGACTCACTCGACAGACTGCCCCCGTTGTTACTGGCGAAGTCAATCATCCGGGACCATTTGCAACAGCGTTGACGAGTGCAGTATTCGGTGAAGAACGCGCGGACACGCTGCTCAACAATGCTGACGTTGATTACTTCCTCGCCATCCGCGATGCCAACGAAATCCCTGCAAGCAACCGGGCGGATGTAGCGGCGCTGGTCCGTGACGGCTATCTCTCGGTTTTTCCCGATGCCTCGCTGCGTCCGCGCCAACCAATTTCACGTGCGCGTGCGCTGAACGCGATGGCGCGAATTCTTGAAGGGCGAAACCTTCTTCAGATTCAAAAAGGAACTGCCCGACCGTCCGTCTCAGGCGGGCTGATCATCCGCGGCGTCAAGAGTAAGGACGTAACCATCAAAGTCAGTTCAAATGCATTTCTGTTTCGCCAGATTGGTGATGCCTTGTTGCCAGTGCGCTCGGTAGTCCTCGTCGGTGGCGAACCTGTGGTCTTTCACGTCAGCTCGACTGGGGAAGTCGATTATCTGGAGGTGCGTCCTGCGCCCAATGGCGCCGCTGCCGAAAGATTTTCACCTTTTACCAATTGGACGGCAGAATTGTCAGTCAGTCAGGTGCAGGGGCGTCTGGGAAAAGCAGCGCGCGGTATCGGCAGCATCATTGATCTTCGAGTGGCCCGTCGCGGTAAGTCGCGGCGTGCGGTGGACCTCGAAATTATTGGCTCGCAAGGAACCGCACACGTGCGTGGCGGTCGAATCAGATCCAAACTCGGTTTACGCGAACAACTCTTTGTCATCGATCGCAAGTACGACGATGAAGGTCGGATAACCAGTTTTGTTTTCGCGGGGCGCGGGTGGGGACACGGCGTCGGCATGTGTCAGGTCGGGGCCTATGGACTCGCCAAACAAGGTTTGAATTACGAACAGATCCTGAAAGCGTATTACACGGGAATCGAAGTCACTCGCCTTTACTAACTTGCTGCCATGCGCCTCTCACGTGATCAATTAATCGGCGCGCTGCTACTCCTGTTATTAGTCTGGCTCGTTGTCATTTACCGCGTGCTATCCTCGGGTACGTGACCGGCATTCCTGCTCCCAAACCAATACTTGCGGTGGTCGGACCGACTGCTTCCGGGAAAAGCACACTCGGAATTGAACTCGCGCTCAAACTCGGCGGCGAGGTGATCAATTGCGACTCGGTGCAGGTCTACCAGGAAATTCAAATTGCGACCGCGAAAGTTTCAGTCGCGGAACAACGCGGGATTCCTCATCACCTGATTGATTTTGTTCCGCCACACGTGAACTACACTGCGGTTGAGTGGGCCCGCGAAGCAATGATCAAAATTGCGGAAGTTGAAGCGCGCGACCGGGTTCCGATTCTGGTTGGTGGTACCGGCTTATATCTCCGCGCGCTGCGAACGCCTTTCTTCCCCAGTCCTACTACAGACCCGGCCCTTCGTCAGCGACTAAACAAACTCCGGGACCAGCGTGGTCCGGAGCATCTGCACAGAATTCTCAAGCGGCTTGATCCGGCTAGCGCGCAAGAGTTATTTCCACGTGACTGGCCTCGTGTTCAGCGCGCCATCGAAGTGCGACTTCAGACCGGTAAACCAATGTCGGCTCAGAAAGCTTCTCGACCAATTCCGCCGGAAAGTGTTCAACGGATCAGGATGTTCGCTCTTAATCCACCGCGCGACGTTCTCTATCGAAAAATAGATGAGCGAACTGAGACTCACTTTCGCGCCGGTTTAGTTGACGAGGTGAAGTCGCTTTTGGCAAAGGGTGTTCCGCCTGATTCGAATGCACTCGGCGCGCACGGATATCGAAGAGTGGTCGAACATCTAAGAGGAGAACGCGATCTTCAGAGCGCTATTGAACAAACCAAGCAAGATATTCGCAACTATGCAAAGCGACAGATGACTTGGTTTCGAGGGGAACTCGAGGTTCAATGGTTCACAGGTTTTGGAGATCAGGATGCGGTGTGGAATGCAGTTTCGGCTGCCTTAGAGAACATGTTTTTGACACAACCCAAATAATGTTCACCTTTCGTTGCGACTATCCTCTTGTTGCCGTATGGTTCGTGTTGTAATCTGATTGCAGCCCCCCTCCCACAGACGATAATCAGTAACAAGGCAGGGCCCCATGTCCGACGGGAAACCAGCACCACAAAACATTCAGGATGCATTTCTGAACACAGTGCGCCGCGAAAAAGCGCCGGTCACCGTTTACTTGCTAAACGGCGCGAAGCTCAACGGACGCATTCGCAGTTTCGACAAATTCTCGGTGTTGTTGGAATCGGGCTCTCAGGAACAGTTAATTTTCAAGCACGCCATCTCGACGATCTCGCAGGCTCGCCGTTCGAGCGAAGAACTCCGCGGACCGGTTTCCACCGATACCTCAATGGGCGACATCCCACACACCGTCAACTCGCGCGAATCCTGACATTCGTTTACACTCTCGCCTTACATTTTATAGACCTATGAGGGCTCTTTGTGTCTGGAACCTTTATTACGTTTGAAGGTATTGATGGAAGTGGAAAGTCCACGCAGTTGCGTCTGCTCACCAATTTTCTGCGGATGGCTGGTTGCGACGTCATCGTGACGCGCGAACCCGGTGGGACGGCGTTGGGCCTGCGCCTCAGGGCAGCGCTCCTCGATGCACAGGAGCAAGTTGATCCCTTGACGGAACTGCTCGTTTTCGCCGCCGATCGAGCACAGCACGTACGTCGTCTGCTTAGACCGGCGCTTGAGTCGGGACGCATTGTTTTGTCTGATCGTTATGCTGACGCCACGGTGGCTTATCAAGGATCGGGTCGAGGATTTGCTCCTGAGTTGATCGCCGAGATCGTTGGTTTAGCAACCGAGGGTTTGAAACCGGAGCTGACATTGCTGTTCGATCTGCCGGTTGGTGAAAGCACCACTCGGACTGGCCGGCGTTCTGATAAACAGAAGGTTGATCGGCTGGACGCGGAAGATGCCGAGTTTCATAACAGGGTCCGCGACGCCTACCTGCGGATTGCGAAAGCCGAACCACAGCGCGTAAAAGTCATCGACACGAGTGGTCCAGTGGACGAAACGCACGCTCGCGTAAAAGAGATTGTGGTTCCTTTTCTGGAAAGTAAGGGTTACACGTTGAGCGCAGGCTGGGAGCCAATCGGAGCCCGGTCGCGAAGAAGTCACTGTTAGCAAATGCTGAATTCACTCACCGGAAACGAACGCGTTAAAGAGCAAATCCGAAGAATGCTAAGCACAGGTCGCGTGCCTGGGGCGCTGCTCTTCTCTGGTGAAGATGGTATTGGCAAGAAGCTGTTTGCGTTGGAACTTGCGCGCGCTCTCAACTGTCGGAACCTGCAAGGCGTTGAGGCATGTGGCGTCTGCCCGATTTGTAAACGCATTTCTCACTTCAATTATCCGCAGTCAACCGAAACCGATGATTTGCTTCCGATTATTCGGACTGACTACGCAGATGTCGGGATGGTGGTCGCACCCAAGCGTGTTTTGAGAGTAGTTCAAATGCGGCAGATTGAAGCGGAAGCCAATTTCAGACCTTTTGAAGGGCGAGCTCGTGTGTTTCTGATCGAGGATGCCGATCAACTTAACGATGCATCTTCGAATTCGCTGTTGAAGATTTTGGAAGAACCTCCACCAACAGCTCACATAATCCTGATTACTTCGCGGCCCGCGATGCTGCTGCCGACAATCCATTCACGTTGCCAGGCAGTGAGGTTTTCGCCGCTGACCGTCGCAGAGATCGAGCAGTACTTGTTAAGCAATAAGCTGGCTTCAGGTGATGACGCGCGACTGCTTGCCAGGTGTGCGGGCGGTAGCCTCGGCCGGGCCTTAAAAGAGGATGTACCGAGTTACAAGGAACATCGGGAAACAATGTTGCGAGTGCTGCGGGCGCTCACGCTCACTGGCAATGTTGCAGAGTTGCTGCGCGGCGCAGAAGCTATGAACGAAGCGCGCTTTAAGGACGACTACGAATTTAGGTTGGAATTGTTGGAGACGCTGATCCGCGATGCGTTGATCCTGTCGGTCGGTGGCAGCGAGGAGCAGTTGGTGAATGCAGACATTTTGCCGGAGTTAAGAAAAATTTCTGCACGCGTGAACGGCGCTAATGCCACGGCGTGGATTTCCGCTATTGGAGAACTTCGCGAGCAACTCGTGGTAAACATCAATCGCAAGGTTGCCACCGACTCGCTCTTCCTCACCATGGCGCAAGCTGTCTAGCCTTACGCGGCTCGCGGCTCGCGGCTCGGCCGCATTCCTTGCGGAAAGCCTCCGGCTTTCCGTGCGACTTGCTATTTGAGTTAAGGCTACGCCTCGTCTACCCTTTAGCCTGCTTTCAACCTCACTGGAAAGGATGCACCTCATGTTTCGCATCTCGAAAGACTCTCCGGCTTACTACTTAACTTCAGTCACGAAGGATCGGCTTCCAGTGTTTCGGACCCGAGCATTAGCAGATCTGGCATGTCATGCTCTGGATGAGGCACGTACATCCGCTGGGTTTTTGATTCTGGCATACGTTGTAATGCCGGATCACCTCCATGCAATCCTCGCGTCGCAGCTAAAACCATCGAAGACGCTGCAATACGTTAACGGAATTACCAGCAGACGTGTGATTGATTATCTGCGGACCAATGGGCATGAATGCTCTCTCAAGAAGTTGCAGCATGCGGACAAAGAACGTAACTACCGTTACTCGCTGTGGGACCACCATGCAAATGCAAAGTTGATCTCCACTGAAGAAGTATTGATGGAGAAGGTTCACTATCTGCACCAAAACCCAGTCAGGGCGGGACTGGTAAAGAATGCTCTGGAATATCGCTGGTCGAGTGCACGTTGTTGGGCTCGAAAGGATGTTGATGATGAACCACTGAGGGTGGATATCAAATTGGTAGATTGGTATAGAGGAAAAAAGGCGTAGCCTATTAATTCGTACGAGCGTCGGAAAGCCGGAGGCTTTCCGCAAGGAATGCGGCATAGCCGCGGAACTGTACATGCAAAAGGAAAGGGTCGCGCGAGCGACCCTTTTAACCACTCATATTTAACCACTCATATTTAACCACTTCATATTTTTAGGCTGCGTGCGGCGCTACATTATTTGATCGTAACCAGCTCAGGCTCAACCATCACCTGACTCTTCGCGGCAGCGCCCTCAGCCAACAGCTTCTCAGTCTCCATCACAAACGCTTCGACGATATCTTCGCCGGCAACTTTCCGCATGGGGACCCCATCCTTGAAGATCATTCCCACACCGCGACCGAACGTAACTCCTAACTGTGAGTCATGAGCCTCACCTGGGCCATTAACAGCACAACCCATAATCGACAAATGCAGCGGCTCCTGAATGTGTGCCAGGCGACGCTCGATCTCAGTGACTATCTCCACGAAGTTATCGACATCCAATCGCCCACAGGTCGGACAAGCAACTACGGTAACGCCACGGCTGCGTAGTTCCAGCGATTTAAGAATCTCCCAGGCAACGCGAACTTCTTCGTGCGGCTCGGCAGCCAGCGAAACGCGAATCGTATCGCCAATCCCTTCGTGCAAAAGAATTCCCAGACCAATCGAGGACTTTACAGTGCCGGTAAAAGCTGTGCCTGCTTCAGTGACACCAAGATGAAAAGGGTAATCCACCTTCTCCGCAAGCAGCCGGTACGCCGCAACCGTGCGCTGAACATCGGACGCCTTCAGCGAAATAATGGTATCGGTGAAGCCGAGGTCTTCCAGGATCTGAATATGCCGCAACGCTGACTCGACCATCGCTTCCGGAGTGGCGGTGCCATGCTTTTTCAGCAGATCTTTCTCGAGCGATCCGCCATTTACACCAATGCGAATCGGCACTTTTTGTGCTTGCGCAGCCCGCACCACTTCGCGCACCCGCTCGTGCGCGCCGATGTTCCCCGGATTCAACCGCAGCTTATCGATACCCGCGTCGAGCGCCATCAATGCCAGTTTGTAATGGAAGTGAATGTCGGCCACGATTGGCACTTCCGGAACTCGCTTGCGAATCTCTTTCAAAGCGATCGCCGCATCATTATCCGGCACTGCCAGTCGCACAATCTCGCAACCTGCGCGCATCATCTCTTCAATCTGGTTGACGGTAGCGCTGACGTCGGCGGTGTCGGTCTTGGTCATCGACTGGACCACTACTGGAGCGCCGCCGCCAATCTGAATGTCTTTAACTTTTACTGGACGAGAAACTCGCATTCATTCTCATTTCGCCGGTTGTGTTGCTGCCGGCTTGCTCGAAGAGCCCCTTGAAAACTTCTTCAATACGTCATTGGTGATGACGAAGACCATCAACAGTATTACCACGACGAATCCAACCTGCTGGATTCGCTCGCGAACGCCCATCGATAGTTTCAATCCCACGGTTGCCAATGCGCCCTCAATAAGCAGCAGGAAAATAGCGCCGCCGTCCAACACGGGAATCGGCAACAGGTTGAATATGCCCAGATTCAAACTAAGAAATCCGAGCATCGCAAACAGTCCAGCCCAACCCATCTTTTCAAATGAACTTGCCGCGGCGTTGTAGATTCCAATCGGTCCGGACAGCGTCTCACGCGCCGAACGCTCCCCTGAAAATACCTGGCCGAGGGCCTTACCTGTCAGCCTCAATATCTCTAAGTTCGAATCTACCGCTTCTGTAAAAGCGCCAATCAAACCGACTTTGTGCAAGGGAATCTCTTCCCCCGGAATTATTCCCAGCCGAACCTGACCATCAATCTCACGCGGGGTGGCCGTAACGTCGAATCGCTGTCCATCTCGTTCGACGGTCAACGTGATGGGCTCTGTCTTGTGATCGCGAACATACTGGCTAACCTGCTCGCCGCTTGTCACCGTTTGACCGCCAATTGCCAGCACGCGATCTCTCACACGCAAACCGGCCTCGGATGCCGGCGAGTTTGGATTGACGTCTCGGAGGATGACCGGCAGAGCGCCATAATCCGGAAGGAATTCCGCATACCCTGCAACTTCACCATCTTCTTCGTGAGCAGTCGGCGTCAGCGTCATCGCAAGGCGCTGGCCATCTCGCTCGATAATCATCGGCAGTGGCCTGCCCGGAGAAAGCAATACATCCCCGCGAATCGTATCCCACTTGGGATTCTCGGTACCGTTGAACGAAACGATGCGATCCCCGGGCTTCAATCCTGCAATTTCAGCCGCTCCCCCGCGAGTCACTGAGCGAACTACGGGAGCCGGAGTCGCCGGCACGCCATACATCAGGGCTCCCGCCATCGGAATGGAGAGCGCGGTCAGAATGTTCATTACCGGCCCGGCTAGCGCCACGGCTATTTTCTGCCACCGCGGACGAAGATTGAATTGCTCTGCGGGTGGAACGTCGGTAGCGCCTTCACCCTCGAGCGGCGCGTTCGATTCGTCACCGCCGAGTTTGACGTACCCACCCAAAGGGATCAGCGAAATTCGATAATCCGTGTGTCCCCGCTTAAATCCCAAGAGTCGCGGACCGAAACCAAACGAAAAAGTTTCTACCCTGATTTTGAACAGTTTAGCGACGATAAAGTGGCCAAATTCGTGGAGCACAACCGCCGCTCCCAGAATGAAAATAAAGGCCAAAGCATCCTGTAAATAATTCATTAAAACGAAACTCTCTCTCTTCCCGCTAATCGAAAAATACTAATTTCAACTCGTCTTAGACTCAGCGAAAACCCTACGCGTTCGCCGTAAACGAGTTTACGGGCAGCAGCAGCGGAGGTCAAACGCTTCTTTCTTGGGGTAATAAAAGGGTCAGTACCGTAACACCCTAGCGTCGGGCCCGACCCGCGCAGTGCGCAGACCATCGGAGATCCGAGCTGACGCTACCGCCTTACGGTGCCAACGGTGGAGGGTTTTGCGAGCAGCTCGATCTCAGCCTGTGCCGAAACCCGCGCGGCGCGATCTGCCGACAGAATTGCCGCCAGATCAGTAGCCGGACAAGTGGTGTGACCATCCATCACTGCCTTAATCACCTGTGGGATATCGGTCAGGACAATGCGTTCATCGATGAAAGCCTGCACCGCCTCTTCGTTGGCCGCGTTCATCGTTGCCGGGAGAGTTCCTCCTTCGCGCAGGGCCCGGTAAGCAAGGCCGATACACGGAAAGCGTTCGAGATCAGGCGGCTCAAAATGGAGCGCGGAAAGCTGAGTCAGATCCAGCGGCGGCAATTCACACGCATGACGTTCAGGATAAGTAAGCGCGTACTGAATTGCATGGCGCATATCAGTAACGCCCATTTGGGCGATCACCGACCCGTCAACCAACTCGATCATCGAATGCACAACCGACTCCGGGTGCACAACAATGCCTATTTGATCGGGTTGAAAACCGAAAAGCCAGTGCGCTTCGATCACTTCCAAGCCCTTGTTCATCAAGGTGGCAGAATCGATTGTGATCTTCGCGCCCATGTTCCAGGTGGGATGGGACAACGCTTCGGCGACCGTCGCTTCTTGCATGGCCGCGAGACTGCTAGCCCGAAAAGGACCTCCGGAGGCCGTCAACACTATGCGCCGGACTTCGCCTATCGTTTCGCCGCGCAGGCATTGGTGTAACGCGTTGTGTTCGGAATCAACTGGGAGGAGTTCGGCGCCTGACTCACTCGCGGCCCGGGTCATAAGTTCACCGGCCATCACAAGGGTCTCTTTGTTCGCAAGCGCCACGCGTTTGCCGGCTTCAAGTGCGCGCAACGTCGGCACAAAGCCGACCGCTCCGACGGTTGCTGACACTACGCAGTCTGCCTCTGAATGAGTGGCAACTTCAATTAGACCTGATTCACCAACTACGATGCGCGGCAGATCAACATCGCGTTCAAAAAGCAGTGCGCGAAGTTTGTGAGCGGCATTGTCTGTCTCGACAGAAACCAGCGTTGGCAGATGGCGCGCGACTTGATCAGCCAGCGCTTCGACATTCTGCCCAGCACCAAGGGCGACGACGCGAAATCGTTCGGGGCCGAGCGATTCGATCACGCGCAACGTGTTGCAACCGATCGAGCCGGTCGAGCCAAGAATCGAAACCCCTTTGGAACTCATTTTAGGTAATTGCCGGTAGGAAGAAGTTTGGCGTCATAGGCGCTCAGCAAGTCGATGGATTGGCCAGCGTCGTTTCTATAGGAAGCCTCACTTACTCGCCATTGACTTCCGCTTTGGGAGATCATATCGACAGTTGCATTAATGGTCTTTCGCTCACCTTCCACTTTCAGGTTCAGACTCGCGGCTCCGTTGCCGTTGTGGATGTTGATACTTCCGGTCACTATCGAGCCGAAGTCCTTCACTTCGCCAATGTCCTGCTTCAAACGCTCGTTGTTTCGTAGGAAGTCTTTGGCAACCGTCGCCGCCTCGCTATTGCCCATTGAATAGAAAGCGAATGCGACAATCCCACCCGCGACAATAGCAATTAGCAGACCGACGGTCACCACCACAGCGCCAAGGATGAGTACTATCTTCTTAGTTGTCATAAAAATTAACTGAAGTAGATGCGTCCGAAATAGTAGATGAGCGGTGCATTGAAGAGCAAGCTGTCCAACCGATCGAGTATGCCACCATGACCGGGTAGAATTTTTGCTGCATCTTTAGCGCCGGCACCGCGTTTGAGTGCACTCTCCGCTAAGTCGCCGAGAATACCCACAGCAACCATTATCCCTGCTAGCGGAAGAGCCCACTTCAGCGGCAGCTCGCGAAAAAACCAGAAGTGCGCCAGGGTGGCCATTAAGAGTCCGGCGGCGACTCCACCAACCACCCCTTCCCAGGTTTTTCCCGGACTGATCTTCGGCGCCAACTTGTGCTTGCCCAGCGCTCTGCCAACGTAATAGGCGCCAGTGTCGGCCCCCATCGTGATCAAGAAGAAGAACGACAGCAGATGAGCGGAAAGCGATTGCTCAAAGCCTGTGCGTAACGCGACGAGATAACCACCGAGCATGGCGACGTAAAGAACTCCCAGAACGGTAGCCCCGGTTGAAGCGAGCATCTTGTCGAAAGGAGCACCACGTAATGTCGCGGCAACTAACGAACCCATGGTCAGTAAGAGCAGGATGATCTGGATTGCCAACAGGTCCGGAAGCTTTCCAACCTCATTGAAATAGAAAACCGTGAAGAGAGCAGCTGCGCCGAGAAAGCCTGCGACCACATCAGGCTTCAGATCTCGCTTTTTTGCGAGTAGGTAGAACTCGTACAAACCGAGGACCATGGCCGCGCCTGCGAGCACGACAAAAAGCGGCTGCAGCCAGGCAACGAGAATTGATGCGATTAAGAAAGGCAGGACGACGACGGCGGTTAAGATGCGAGACATTGGTTAACGGTCGAAAGGAATAGGAAGGATCAGTATCAGGTTCAGGATCAGATTGGGTTCAGGGTCAGGTTCTGCGGCTTTGCCGCATTCGTTGCGGTAAGCCTTTGGCTTACCGAAGAGGCCTCATCATCCATCAGGCTATGCCTTCCCCCAGTGAAGCAGAAATTTCAGCTCGATTGTAAAGGCGTAGCCTCAAACCCAGATGCCGATCTTCGGTAAGCCGGAGGCTTACCGCAAGGGATGCGGCATAGCCGACTCTCAGAATCGGGTCCATCTTAATGGACTAGGTCGCAACACTCGCCACCAACTTCAATCCGCCAAAACGTCGATCACGACCTTGATAATCGACGACCGCTTCCAACAGATGAACGCGACGAAAGTCCGGCCAAAGTGTGTCGGTTACATAAATTTCACTGTAGGCCAATTGCCACAGTAAAAAGTTTGAAATACGAAGCTCGCCACTTGTTCGCACGAGCAGATCCAAGTCGGGCAGGTTCCGTGTGTAGAGTTCCGCTGCAATACGCTGCTCCGTCAACTCATCCGCGGGATGCCCCTCCTCGATTAGTCGCCGAACGGCAGCGCGACATGCATCGACAATCTCGGCGCGGCCTCCATAATTGAGCGCCACAGTCAAAATCATCCCGGTGTTGTCAGCGGTACGATCAGTAGCTTTGGAAATCTCACGCCGCACGCCTTCTGATAACGCCTCGGTGCGACCGATTGTCTGAAACCGGATGTTCTGACGATCAATTTCATCGAGTTCGAGACGGAGGTAACGACGCAACATGCGCATCAAAGCGTCGATTTCGTATCGCGGACGTTTCCAGTTCTCGGTTGAGAATGCGTAAAGCGTAAGGGCTCCAATCCCCAGGCGAGCGCCCGTATCAACGGCTGCGCGGACTGCCTCAACGCCGGCGCGATGTCCGGCGATTCGCGGCTGTCCGCGCTGGGCCGCCCAACGACCATTGCCATCCATGATGATGGCGACTTGCCGAGGCAATCTGTCCCAGGAGATCTCAGCGAGTAGTTTCTCTTCGCGAGTGCCGCTCTGAACGATTCCTGCGAAATCAGAAAGCATAATCTTGGACGAGTCTTCAGAAGGTAGAAAGGGATTTTCAGTAGAACCAGGTCGCGAACATTCTTGCCTCAAGATCAAGCACTGTCAATGAGGCCCAGATTGTAGGGGTGTCCCTCGGTGGGCACTCCCTTCGTCGTTCTCAATCGCGTTTCATATGCAACAAGGGGGTGCCCACGGAGGGACACCCCTACAGTCATTCGTATTGCACAGACACTAACGTCAATCCGCAGGCGGGTGCGGTTGCTCCGGCGAGCGAGCGATCGCCCTCGTCAATTGTGCGCTTCACCACGGCAGCGTCGATTTCACCTCTCCCCACCGCGAGCAGCGTCCCCGCTATCGATCGCACCATGTACCTGAGAAACCCGTCGGCACTGGCTTTGATTCCAATCAAGCGTGCGCAGGCTCGTTCATCGATTCGTTCAGTGATCTCTAACTGTGTGATTGTGCGCACGCGCGAGCCGGCGTCACTTTGCGCCGCCGAGAAGGCGGTCCAATCATGCGTGCCAATGAACAACTCCGCGGCTTGCTTCATAAGTTCAACGTTCACTGGGCGCGCTTCCTGCTGAGCGTAACGCAACCAGAATGGTGACAAAACGGGGGCGTTCACGATGCGGTAGAGATACGTTTTGCCGGTCGCCGAGTAGCGCGCGTGAAAATCGTCGGCCACAGTTTCCACGGAAATCACACGCACATCTTTTTCGATATTTCCATTGATCGCTGAACGTAGTTTGGTCGCAGTAAATTCCCGCTGGAGATGAACGTGTGCAACCTGGCCTTCGGCATGCACACCCGCGTCAGTGCGACCCGAGCCGTGAACGACCACGGCGCTTCCTTCGAGCACGGAAAGCGCGCGGGTTAATTCACCCTGAACCGTGCGCAGTTCTTCCTGAATCTGCCAACCATGAAAGTCTGTGCCGTCGTATTGAATAGTGAGCTTGAAATTCATTGGGCTTTCTACTTCCCATGCACGCTACTTGACGTGAACGGGCGGCTCTCTGGGAGCGCGGACGGCCTCGTCCGCCCACGCTGCTCCACCGAACAAGCCTGGGTCTATGCTTCAACGCTAACTTCGTGGCATTCAACGTTGATGCGGACGAGGCCGTCCGCGATCCCAGATAGGAGCTAATTTCTCGAAGCGGGTGTTCGGGCCTCCGCGTCGGCATCACGCCTTCCGGCTTCCAGGCTTCACTGCCGGAACTCCCTGGTTGCACAACTCGCACTCTTCAGCCGCAATCGAAGGGACCGCGAGTCTCACCAACGATTTCCGCGGCACTCCGACATCTGCCTGTCCATCTGAGCGATCGATAAGCGAAGCTGCTGCGACAACGTCTGCACCCACCGCGCGCAACGCCTCAACTGTCTCGCGGGTCGAACCTCCGGTGGTCACGACATCTTCGACAACCAGCGTCTTCTCGCCTGGCTTAACCAAGAAACCTCTGCGCAATGTCATGGTTCCCGCCTCACGCTCGGTCCAAATAAAGCGGGCATTCAAAGCACGCGCGACTTCGTGGCCGATTATCAAGCCACCAATGGCCGGTGCTGCCACCAGTTCGATTCCCAGTCCGCGAAACTGATCAGCTAACGCTCCTCCAAGCTTTTGAGCGTCTGCGGGGTACTGCAACACGAGCGCGCACTGCAGGTACTTCGTGCTGTGCAAACCACTAGAAAGAACGAAATGGCCTTCCAGCAGCGCACCGGTGGCTTTGAACCTTTCAACGACCTCTTCACTTAACACAGACAGTCACCTCAGTTGATTCTTAAATGCATGTTACAATCCGCGCTCGATGCCGCAATATCGTAACCTCGTTTCAGACTCCACGCTCGTCCAGGAAACAATCGACCTCTTGCGCGACTGTGGCGGCCGCGCGAACGCAACGGAGATCGTCGACGCCGTATTCAAAGTCTCACACATAGATGAAGACCTTGCGGGCCTGCTGGTTGCGGATCTGGTCAAGGATGATTGCCGTTTCAGATTCGTCGATGGCAAGACGATTGAATTGCAAGCCGACTTTGAATTGTGCCGTCTGGAAGATCTTGATTTCGTCGTAGTCGATGTGGAAGCTACCGGCGCAAAGACTCCGCCTAACCGGATTATCGAGCTGGGAGCATATCGAGTTCGCAAGGGCCAGATCGTCGATAAGTTTCTCACTCTGGTAAACCCGGAACTGCCAATTCCCCGCTTTGTGATGGCACTCACGGGAATCTCAAACGAGATGGTCAAACAGGCGCCGTTGTTTGCCGACGTCGCTCCACTGTGGCTGGATTTCGTCAAAGATGCCGTGCTAATCGCCCACAATGCGCCCTTCGATACGAGTTTCTTGAATCACGAAATCTCAAGAGTGTATCCGGGCCATCGCATGATTAATGCGCACCTCTGCACAGTCAAACTTTCCCGCCGCACTTTTCCGGGACTGACGAATTATCGACTCGATACGGTTGCGGAGCACTTCTCAATTCCGATCGCCGATCGCCATCGCGCCGGCAGCGATGCGCTGGCAACCGCCGAAGTGTTTCTTCACTTGTTGACTCGTTTGAAAGAGAACGGCGTCGAAGACCTGGCCAGCGCGCGCCGGTTTCAATCACCAGAACTTCAAAACGTCGCCACCCAACCGGACGCCGTCGAGAGTGCGCCGCTCTTGCCCCTCGTCTCAAGCCTTTAATTCCGCTACTGGCTCCGGCTTTCGCTTCATCATCCCTCGGATAATTACCACCGCAACGATCAGCAACGCCAACGTGAGTCCTATCCAGGGATAGTACCTGGCAAGCAAGGACTTTGCCTGCTCACCGTAGCGCACCGCGAAATAACCGATGAGCAAAAAGCGAAACAGCCGCCCAGAAATTATTGCTAACATGAACCGAGTGGGATTGAAGCGAAAGACGCCGGCCGATACCACAAAAATCTTGAAAGGAAAGGGTGGCGGCAGCAGGCACACAACGATCACTGCCAGCGCGTCATAACGATCGATCAACTCTTTTACTCGTTGCTGCTTTGCCGGGGAGAATTTTTTCAGCGCCCTGCTGCCGGCTCGACGAGAGATCGCATAAAGGATCCAGCATCCGATGGCCGATCCTGCTGTCGCCGACGCTGCATACAAGATCATCCAACGCGGGTTTGCCGTCGTTAGTATGATCATCAACGCATCGACACCGGTTGGGAGTGGCAGAAAAGTCGAGTCGAGCAGCGCTACGGCGAAGAGCCCGAACGCACCGAAGGTGATCAAGAACTGTGAAATCTGCGCGAGGCTTTTTGTGATCCGATTAACTATTAAGACCAACCTCTTATTCCTCTTTCAATATGAAGATCCCGGTTAAGCGTCCGTTGTCGGGAAGTCAGTTGTCCGTTTGTCCGTTGTCAGTGGTCCGTGGTCCGTTGTCCGTTGTTCTTCTATTCGCGCTAAGCGGTTCATACCTAATAGACCTTTCAAACTACGCTGGAAGAACAACTGACCACTGACAACTGACAACTGACTCCTCTGTTATTCATCTCCGCTCTTCACTTCCGCTGCCGGATTCGAAACCTCTGACGCCGTCTTCGGCAGTCTTCTTCGATTCACAACTATGTAAATCAGAACTCCAAGCAAGGCTAAACAGGCTACAACGCTCACCAAGGTCAGGCCGTTGTCTTTAAGAAAGAGTAGCACGCGTTCGCCGTAAAACACCGCGAGGATGCCCTCGACGTAGTAGCGAAACGAGCGCGCCAGCATCACCGTCATCAGGAATTTCCAGCGCGGATACTCGAGTGTTCCAGCGGTAGCGACAAAGATCTTGAAAGGCAACGGCGGCGGCAGGATCGCAGGAATGGCGATGGCCAGAAAACCCCAACGCTCGTAAGCGCGTTCTACTTTGCGAATGCTCTCGACTTTGAATCGTTTTCGCAGCAGCGCTTGCCCGCCGCGTCGCATGATCGAGTAAAGCAGCCAGCAACCGAGGACTGAACCCGTGGCGGCAAACAAAGGAAAGTAGAAAACCGCGGTCGGGTATTTGATACAACGACCGACGACTAGATAATCATTGATCTCCGGCAACGACAGCAGTGATGAATCGAGCGCACCGATGATGACCATCGCCGGAGCGGCAATATATAAAGGCACGCTGATGATGTAGTCATTCAACCAGCGTGCGATGGATTCAAGCCAGGCGGACATGAAGCAGAGTTTCTAGTTTCGAGTTTCGAGTTTCAAGTTCTTGAGAACTAAAATCACGATAGCAGTTGGCGAGTCCGAGCAGTCCGGAATTCAAAGTTTCGGGTGTCAAGTTACAAACTCCACAGTCAGATGCACTTCGCGCCGAACTCGAAACTCGAAACTAGAAACTCGAAACTTCTGCCTTATTTGACCGGAGCAAAAACGGAGGGGGTGTCGTAGGTGACGCCGACGGTGACGCCGGAGTTGTGGGTGAACCGGGTCAGACCTTTGATCCCGGCAAAATCGAAGCGCAGTCCTGAGGCCCTGATCTGCATGCCCAGCCGTGCTTCGGCCTGTGACTCGGTTCCCAATGGGCCATCGCCCGGCCGCGTGTTAGCACGTCCATTAACCTCGCCTGCCAGACTGAACTGCTTGTTGAAGCGGAAGATTCCCGCCGCGCCATAAGTGAACACATCATTCTGGGTAAACAATACCGTTGGCGCAGTCAGGATCGCTATGCCGAGATTTCCGAAGGTGTTTAGCCGGCCATCCTGACCGAACTTCTTGCCAACCAGCACTGAGCCATACGCGTTTGTTTGATTCAAGCCAATGCCGCGCGCCTGATTTGAGTTTGGCAACATCACGCCGAACTTAAAGCCGAGTGCAGGCCCTCGCGCCGTTTCACTTCTCAGTTTGATCTTCCCGGACAACATGAAATCACCGGTGTCGTTGGTAGTATTCGCGCCCGCAGCAACGTTCAGCGGCACGGCTCCGGGAACGCGAGTATTGATACTGAGAAAGTTTTGCGCTACGCCTTCGATTTGAAACTCGAAGTTCGGAGAGAAACCAATACTTATTCCGATAACTCCGACGCGCGTCAGATCGCCTGTTAACCCCGACACAGGGAACTTTGCTCCTTGCAGAAAGTCGATTCCTGATTCGATGCGTATCGAACCTGGCGGAATGATGTCAACGTCTTCGGTAAGCAATGGGCGTTGCTGTGCGGAGACGTTCAAGATGAAGCCTGCCGAAAGGAACAGGACCACGGCTGCGCAAAGCTGATTGAAGGTTGGTTGTGACATTTGATGGCCGTTTCCGTTGCGAAGTCGATTGTAGTTGTCAGTTTAACGACCGTCAACATTGGTATCTTGTGAGCGAAGTGCGGAGCTTTTTGAGTGCGCCGACTTGTCGGCGCTTTAACGGTTTGATTTGCCAGCAGGAAACCTGGGATCACAAAAGAAAGCGCCGACGAGTCGGCGCACTCCAAAGGCGCCGCATGGCGCATGGTGCGGTGTGCTACCATGCCGCCGCTTTCTCCAACCAATACCAGGAATTTTCTTTCAAATGAAAACGAATATGCTGCGAATTAAAGCACTTGTTTGTGTCGTGTGTTTGTGCGGATTAATAGCTTCTTTGGTAACAAGGGGTGCCCACGGAGGGACACCCATACAAAGCCCGGGTCAAAGTCCCGCACCAACTTCGATCAGGTTGCAGGGGTTAAAGGAGACGGTCACAGTGCGGCGCGACGAGCGCGGCATTCCTTACGTCAGCGCAAACAGCGATGAGGATCTTTACTTTGCGCAAGGTTACGTTACCGCTGCTGATCGGCTTTGGCAGATGGATCTGTTTAGAAGAACGGCGCGGGGTGAATTAGCCGAAGTACTGGGCGAACGTGCGCTGGAGGAAGACAAACGCCATCGAACTTTTGGCTTCGCGCAGGTGGCTGATGCAGAAGCAGCTCTCCTGCCGCCCGCTTCGCGCAAACTCCTGGAAGCTTACGCGCTCGGGGTCAACGCCTACATCAATTCGCTCGACCCGAAGAACTTGCCTCCGGAGTTTCAAATTCTTGCGTACCAGCCCAGACCATGGACTCCTGCCGACTCGCTGATCATCGTGAAATTATTCTTCGAATCGCTCTCCACTACCTGGCGCCTCGATGTAATGCGCGCCGGTCTTGCTGATCTACCCGCCGAGAGACGCGCTGCGATGCTGCCTGAAAGATCGCCGCTCGATGTCCTGGTGGTGGCCAAAGACAGACCAACGAAGATTGTGTCAGCCCCAATTGTGCGACAAACAGTCGCGAACGTTTCGCCCGAAGTTCATCGCGCGCTCGGCCACGACGAAGGGCTTCAAGCTCAATCGCTCGAGCGCATCGGTCTCCACGCTGAGGCATTAGCGGCAAGCAATAACTGGGTAGTCAGCGGCAAGCACACGGCCTCGGGCAAACCTCTGCTGGCAAACGATCCACATCTGGCTCCATCGGCGCCTCCGATCTGGCATCTCGTTCACCTGTCGGCCCCCGGTGTTCGCGTCGCCGGCGTGACCGCGCCAGGATTGCCCGGTGTCGTGATTGGCCATAACGATCATATTGCCTGGGGTTTCACGAACGTTGGCCCAGACGTTCAAGACCTATACGTGGAAAAGTTTGATCCCCAGAACCCTGCGCGCTATCAAACGCCCACTGGTTGGCAGGACGCGCAAGTTCGCCACGAAGCGATCAAAGTGCGCAAGGGATTCACTGACAACACAACCGACACGATCAACTTCGACGTAACAGTTACGAGGAACGGCCCAATCGTGTTGGATCGCTCAGGTCAGCGTTACGCATTACGATGGACTGCGCTTGATCCAAAACTGAATAAACCCGACATCTCATACGCCTTAAACCGCGCGCGCAATTGGAAGGAATACATCGCCGCTTTGCGCAGCTACACGGGACCAATGCAGAACATGGTTTATGCGGATAAGGACGGGAACATCGGCTACTACGCGGCGGGAATCGTGCCCATTCGCAATAGCGGCGATGGCAGCACTCCCTATGACGGCAGCACCGACGCTGGACAATGGACCAGCTTTATTCCCTTCGAAGAGCTGCCGCAACTTTTCAATCCGCCATCAGGAATAATTGTTACCGCCAATCAGCGAATAGTGGGGACTGAGTACAAGCATTTCCTGACGCACTCGTGGGCGCAACCTTACCGCGCGAGGAGGATTCTTGAGCTCTTACAGCAGAAGAAAAAAATGACTGCCGAGGATTTCCGCGCTGTGCTGGGTGACGTTTATGCGATTGCCGGCGTTACCTTCGCGCGAGAGACGGCGAAGATTCTACCGCCCTCGCAACTCACTGCTCCTGCGGATGAGAAGCTGCGAGAAACCGTCACAGCGTTTGCGAAGTGGGATGGAATGCTGAATGTGGAATCGAAGGTCGCGCCCGTTCTTGCACAGATGCGTATCTCTTTTCGGACAAGAATTATCAACGCAGCAATCGGCGAGGAACGCGCAAGATCATATGGCTGGTCTAACTTTGACACCACGCTTGATCGCATTCTTACCGAGCAGCCCAAGGATTGGCTTCCTAAAGAATTTACGAACTACGCCGAGTTGTTGCGCGCTTGTCACAACGATGCTCGCGCTGCCTTGAGCAAGAACATCGGCGCCGACGAAGCGCAGTGGACTTGGGGCAACCTGGCGAAGGCGAGATTCTCGCACCCGCTCGCCCCAGCTCCGCTCATTGGGCTTCAATTCACGATTGCGCCCTTGCCGCAAAATGGCACGGCGTTCATGGTTGGTGCGACGGTGAATGTCGGGGCAGCGGTTTCGATGCGACTGATTGCCGACCCGAGTGATTGGGACAAGACGCAGCATGGGATAACGACGGGCGAATCGGGATTACCATCAAGTCCGCATTGGAGCGATCAACTAGCGGACTGGCGCGCTGTGACGCCGCGAGTTTTTCCTTTCACCGAGGCGGCGATCACAAGCGCGGCGAAACAGACAATGACACTCGAGCCGTGATGAGATCGAGGTCGCTGGGAGCGCAGGCGTCCCGCCTGCAGATGTTGAATGCCAGTCAACAACATCTTTTAATATTCACTCCGAATTCGCGAAGCTCAGCCTTGCAGGCGAGGACGCCTGCGCTCCCAGCAAGACCCAGCGACTTGCACTTGAGACCTGAGACTTGGGACCTGAGACTCATTCATCTTTGCGTTTGTTCTGCGCGGTTGAACTTCCTGCAACCGTACGCGCACAGGTGATGAAACATATAACTCACTTGCGCGATCTGGTGCCAACCTCACCCGCAAGTTGGGGCCGTGAGAATAGCCTTCACCTCACCTTAAAGTTTCTAGGCAACGTTCCGGCTGACTGCCTCCCAAATCTATCTGCGGCAGCCTCACGCGCTGTCGCTCAGCTCAAACCATTTGATATTTCGCTGACCCAAACCGGCGCTTTCCCCAAATCCGGATCACCACGTGTGTTGTGGATAGGAATCGATGATCCCACGCAGCAGCTCGCGCGAATGCAGGTGCGACTGGAAGAGGAATGTGAGCGCGAAGGCTTTCCAAAGGAGTCGCGACCTTTTCATCCTCATCTCACGGTCGCTCGTTTGCGAAAGCCATCAGGCACACACTTGGCCCGCAGTCATGAGCAGTTGGGATTCGATGCGCTTGCGGTTGTGGTTTCGGAGCTGGTTGTGATGAGGAGTGAGTTGAGTAACAAGGGCTCGAACTATACGGTGATGTCTCGGAATGGTTTTTTGTAGCTCTTTGTCAGTGGTCAGTTGTCCGTTGTTTCTGTAGCGATTGTGCCGCTTGCCCTTAAACAAATCCCCTGCCAACCCAAAAACAACTGACAACTGACAACTGACAACGGACCACTGACAAACAGCAAAGCCTATTTGCCACCGGTCACCTACCCTTGCGGCAGCTGCCGCGGTCGCGTTGGCGGATTATCTTGTCCGCTCTGCTCACCAGTTTGCGAGAGTACTTCCTTGATCGCGCCAATGCTCGACAGCATCGCCGACGTCTCAATCGGCATGAAGATCACTTTAGAATTATTGGTCCGCGTCATGTCACGCAAGCTTTCGATATAACGAGTGGTGATTAGGTAGTGGGCCGGATCGCCCTTGCCAATTGCATTCGCAATACGCGTGATCGCTTCCGACTCTGCTTCGGCTGCGCGCAATCGGGCCTGTGCCGCACCTTCCGCCTGCAGAATCGCTGACTGTTTTTCACCCTCGGCTCGCGTTACCGCCGCCTGCTTCTCACCTTCGGCGCGAGTAATCGCTGCCTGTCGGTCGCCTTCTGCTTGCAGCACCAGCGCGCGGCGGTTTCGTTCCGCGGTCATCTGCTTTTCCATCGTGATGCGCACGTCTTCCGGCGGATTGATGTTCTTCACGTCTGTGCGAGTAACTTTGACGCCCCACTTGTCGGTCGCTTCGTCGAGGATCAAACGGAGCTTCGAATTGATCTGATCGCGCGACGAAAGGGTATGGTCCAGATCCATCTCGCCCATCACGGCGCGCATGCCGGTGATCGTCAACTGCACGATGCCGCCGACGAGATCGTTCATTTCATAAACAGCTTTTACCGGATCGGTAATCTGCCAATAGACAACTGAATCGACGTGAATAGTCACGTTGTCTCGCGTGATCACCGGCTGGGGTGGCAGATCGATGTATTGTTCGCGGAGATCAATGGAAGTCATGCCCGGCCGCGTGTTGGTCCAGTAGACTGCCCGCGGTCGATCGAGAAATGGCATCAACAAATTCAGCCCGCTGCTGGCGACCTTATCGAACCGTCCCAGTCTTTCAATCAGCATCACCGACGCCTGGGGGACGATTCGAATTGTCTTGGCGGCAATTACCAGCAGGACAATCGCGATGAATCCGAAGAAGAGAAACGCGGCCATTGTTGCCAGGGCATCCATTGTTTTCTGACTCCTCAGTTGGGATAACAAAAATGGAGTTTGAATTACGAGCGAACTATATCGGATTCGATCAGTGTCCGACAAACTTTGAATCTGTAGGGGTGTCCCTCTGTGGGCACCCCTTGTTGCTCACCTCGGATCTCTTAAGCAAACGAGGGGTGTCCACAGACGGACCCCTACAGATTCAATGCTCCGAGAGCCTTCTCAACAATCGCTGCGGCGGCCAAAACCATCTGTTCGTTGTGCGGTGTACCGATTATCTGCACGCCAATCGGCAAGCGATCCGCTGATCGTCCGGCGGGAACGCAGACCACCGGCAGGTCGAAAACGTTGAACGTCTGTGAGTAGCTAAAGGCGCGAAACATACCCAACGTCTGACCATTCACTGACACTTTCAACGCGCCATGCTCGGGCGCGTTCACAGAACCCACCGGCGCAATCAGCAGCGGGACATCGGCCATCCAGCGCAAGAGCCTCTCTCGTAGGCTGTCGCGCTCCATCCAGGACTGGATGTACTGATCTAAACTCGAAATTGGCGAGTCATCGGCTGTCGATAATCGCCACCTAACAAACTCGCCGCCCTGATCTTCGCGGCCGCCATAAATGTTCCGAAGCTGTATAACCGAAGCGCGCGAAAAAAGTCGCATCCATAATTCATGTCCACGTTCGATACCAGGCGGAAGAGTCTCTTCAATCACCAGGCCCGCATCAGACAGAGCTTGCGCCGCGGCCTTCACTGCGGATCGTGTTTCGTCCGTCACTGGCGCAACTGAATCATCCGTATACCAGGCCACTCGTTGGCCGCTGAGCGACTCACGTTTAGCACCACTCGGTTCCACTTCAGCAAGCACGTTAAAGAGCAGTGCGAGATCTTCAACTGTGCGCGCTAGCGGCCCAACGACGGCGCCAAGAGAATATGGCCCAGTGCTGGGAGGAAATTGGCCTTCACCCGGAATTCGCCCGGTAGTCGGCTTCAACCCCGCGACCCCGCAAAAGTGCGCCGGGATACGAATCGAGCCGGCGAGGTCGCTTCCCAAACCGGCGGGCGACAGACGCGTTGCGATTGCCGCAGCTTCGCCGCCACTTGATCCTCCGGGTGACCGCGCCGGGTCGTGAGGATTATTTGTGCGGCCAAAAACCGGGTTGTCGGCGTTGTAATCCATTGCCATCTCAGCTGCGTTTGTCTTGCCGAGAATGATTGCGCCGGCAGCTTTTAATCTGGCTACTGCTGGCGCATCGACTGCGGGAATGAAATCAGCCCGCAGGGCTGAGCCGCTGGTGCTTCGCATACCGCGAGTTTCTATCGT
The DNA here is from genome assembly GCA_031399105.1 of Blastocatellia bacterium. Taxonomy (GTDB): domain Bacteria; phylum Acidobacteriota; class Blastocatellia; order Pyrinomonadales; family Pyrinomonadaceae; genus PSRF01. Next base: position 24,075 of record JANNON010000214.1, read on the forward strand.
GTCTTTTATCGTGACTGGCAATCCGTGAAGCGGGCCCAGGTCATCTCCGCGCATCACAGCGGCTTCGGCTTTTCGAGCCTGCTCCTTGAGATCCGTGGCGAGGGTCACGATCGCGTTTAGCTTTGGATTCAGATCTGCGATGTGTTGAAGATACTGATCAAACACCTCAACCGGAGATATCACTGTCTCGCGGATTTGCTGGACTAGTTGAGCTGCGGAGAGATTGGTTAAGCTGTTCATGATCAGATCTTGACCGCCGCAATGAAGTCAGTACCAGATCGCGGTAGTCTCGGTCGCCCGCACAGAATATCGCTACTACTCGTCCTCGCAACTCTAACCCGACGTTACGGCGTAATGGTAGTGACTGCATCACTTCAGCAAACAGTCAGGTTGGCTTTTCGATTACTTCTCAATATAATTTAGTCGTCCCGTGAAACTCAGATTCAACCTGCCTGATCAACCTTCAATGGCTTTCAAGCTAACGCTTGGCAAAGGAGTGTCTACTTGGCGATCCATTTGAGCAGGACGTTCGTCTTGCGGAAGCTGCACCAGCTCTCGGGCATCGTGCCACTTGGCTTATTTGTACTGGAACACTTTTACACCAACTCAAAGGCGATCGCTGGCGCGGCCCATTTCAACGAAGCCGTAAGAGATCTTCAAGCCATCCCTTACATCCTCTTTGTTGAGATCGGTGGCATCTTTATACCGCTCATCTATCATGCAGTCTACGGGCTGGTGATCACGTGGGAAGCACGCCCGAATAATCTCAACTACCCCTACCCGCGTAACTGGTTCTACCTGATTCAACGCATCACTGGGGTGATTCTCTTTTTCTTCATTCTGTTCCACGTGCTCAACTTCAGGTTTGGCATGGTTCCCGGATTGAACACAACGTCGGTGGCCCACCGTCCCGACCTGGCGTTTGATATCGTTTCGCGTGAGTTCCAGATGTGGCCGATCTTCCTCATCTACATGGTTGGCATCACCGCGACAGTTTGGCATCTCGCAAATGGAATTTGGCTGTTCCTGGTTGATTGGGGAATTACGATTGGTGAAAGAGCGCAACGACTTACTGGTTATGCGTGTATCGGTTTTGGAGTTGTCTTACTGCTCGTCGGCATCAACGCAGCCGTTGCCTTTATTCGGCCAGGCGGTCTTCTGGGAGGGATACTTTAACCATGGCAAGCAACGGTACCAGAATCGCAATTGTCGGCGGTGGCCTCGCCGGACTTGCAGCCGCAATGAAAATTGCCGAAGCCGGCCAATCAGTTGATCTCTTCTCGATCGTTCCGGTGAAACGTTCGCATTCAGTTTGCGCGCAAGGCGGCATCAACGGCGCGGTCAACACCAAGGGCGAAGGCGATTCGACGTGGGAACATTTTGACGACTCGGTTTACGGTGGCGACTTCCTCGCAAATCAACCGCCGGTCAAAGCCATGTGCGAGATGGCGCCATCGATTATTTACCTTTTTGATCGCATGGGCGTTCCCTTCTCGCGCACGAAAGAAGGGCTGCTCGACTTTCGCCGCTTTGGCGGCACTAAACATCACCGCACCGCCTTTGCCGGAGCTTCCACCGGCCAACAACTTCTCTACGCTCTTGATGAACAAGTTCGTCGCTTTGAAGCAACAGGCAAAGTCAGAAAGTTCGAGCATTGGGAGATGATGTCGTTGGTGCTCGACGATCATCAGGTATGTCGCGGGCTAATCGCGATGAACTTGCAGACACTCGAGCTAAAAGCCTTTCCCGCAGACGCAGTGATCATGGCGACGGGCGGACCGGGTTTGATCTACGGCAAATCGACAAACTCTATGGTCTGTACGGGCAGCGCAGTTTCCGCTTGTTATCAGCAGGGCGCGAAGTACGCGAATGGCGAATTTATTCAGGTGCATCCCACCTCCATCCCCGGTGAAGACAAACTACGATTGATGTCCGAATCAGCACGCGGCGAAGGTGGACGCGTTTGGGTGCCAAAGAAGAAAGGCGACGCGCGAACACCCGCATCGATTCCGGAAGTTGAGCGTTGGTACTTCCTCGAAGAAAAATATCCAGCCTATGGAAATTTGGTGCCCCGCGACATCGCGACGCGCGAGATCTTTCAAGTTTGTCTGGATGGCTATGGCGTTGCCGGCGAGAGCCAGGTGTTTCTGGATCTAACCCATATCCCAGCCGAAACACTGGATCGAAAGCTCGGCGCCATTCTGGAAATCTACGAGATGTTCGTCGGCGACGACCCTCGTCACGTCCCGATGCGCATCTTCCCCGGCGTCCATTATTCAATGGGCGGCCTTTGGGTGGACTACAACCAGCACACGAATATTCCCGGCTTGCTGGCGGCAGGTGAATGCGACTATTCGATTCACGGCGCTAATCGGCTGGGCGCTAATTCACTGGTTAGTTGCGTGTTCGGTGGCTTTGTTGCGGCTCCGGCTGCACTCGAGTTTGCCAGGAACGTTGAACGAAATGGTGCGGACACTTCCAAGGTCTATGATCAGGAGTTGAAACTTCAGCAGGAGATCAACGATGCCCTGATCAAACAATCTGGCAGTGAGAACCAGTACGTGCTGCATCAGGAAATGGGCAAGTGGATGACTGACAACGTGACGGTCGTTCGCTACAACGACAAACTCAAGGCGACTGACAACAAACTGCTCGAATTGATGGATCGCTACAAGCGCATCTCAATCAACGATTCGAATCTTTGGGCCACGATGGCGCTGCCGCATGCACGTCATCTGGCAAACATGCTGGAATTGGCACGAGTCATCACGCTGGGGGCCCTCAATCGCAATGAGTCGCGCGGCGCGCACTACAAACCCGAGTTTCCGGATCGCGATGACGAACATTTTCTCAAGACCACGATTGCCGAGTATTCCGGAGAAGGGCCCGTCTTCTCTTACGAGCCGGTTGACACTTCGCTGATTACGCCGCGCAAGAGGGATTACAGCAAAGGGAAGCAACAGGGGGCGACTGCATCGGCAGGATCATCGAAACAGGGAGCTGCCCAGGTTCCTCAGCCGGACATTGAACAGAAACCTGCGAATCTCAGCGGGCCTGCAATTTGGGGACAGGACAAAGAGCAACAAAGCGACAATGCGGCGAGCGAGCCGGAACCACGAACAGAACAAGGCAAGTCGATTGACGAGGCGGGAGGAAAATCATAATGAGCGCGACGCACACTTCCGCACATAAACATGCACCGCCGAAGTCAGTCGAGATTCATATTCGCCGCCGTCCCGACCCAGACTCGCCGCAGCATTGGGAGATTTTTGAAATTCCCTACCGTCCGAATCTCAACATCATTTCGTGTTTGATGGAGATTCAAAAGAATCCCGTCACGAAAGAGGGCATGCGCACCACGCCACCGGTCTGGCAAATGAATTGTCTCGAGCAGGTGTGTGGCATTTGCACGATGGTCATTAACGGGCGCGCGCGTCAATCCTGCTCCGCTTTAGTGGATCAACTCGTTTCAGGTGATCAAACATCTGCGAACGATCAACGACAAGATCGCGAACGTTGG
>JANNON010000215.1:0-6958 GCA_031399105.1 Blastocatellia bacterium
GACACCCGATCGAATCGCGAGCAAACTGCACCACTACCCACACAGGCGTGGTCCTGTTGTACATTCGTCCGTCTGCGCAATGCTCCGGCCACAATCTAATAGCTTCGACGCGGCTCGCGCTGATTAGTATGAAGCGCTACAAAACGCTTGGCGGGCCTCGCCGGCGTTTCGACCTCTGGTCCACACATGCCATTATTAGCGAATGAAGCGAGTTGAGTGGAAGCAACTGAGCAGGCATCGAGCCCTTGGCGTTGCCCTATTCGCGATGGGCATGATCGTTCTGTTCATGCCAATCTTTGTTGGTGCGTGGATTATTTCGCTCCTGGGAATCGTGTTGATTGCCGCAGGTCTGTTTCAGTTATACGAAATTATTCGCTCGGCGGACCGAGCCGCCTCGGTGCGCAACTATGTTTCCGGGGTTGCGAGCATTTTACTCGGAGTGTTGCTGTTCCTTAGTCCCGGTCTGGTGTTATCGGGTGTGGTGGTCGCGGTTAGTCTTTTCTTCTTCATCGACGGTGTCATCCAGGTTTTCGGCGCCTATAAACTATTCGGGCCCGATCGTTGGTGGGGACTCTTCAACGGGTTATTCACACTAATACTCGGACTCTTAATCTGGTACTTCATCAGCGCAAACCTCGGACTGGTGGCGATTGGCGTAGTCCTCGGTTTGAAACTCATGGTCTCCGGCTGGACAATGTTTCTGCTTCCGGAGAAGGGCTTTGCTCCCGAAGTTGTCCAGCGCGATACGCGTCAACACCCAGACAAGCAACTTCGACTTGATCCAAGCGATACGGTCAAGGAAATGCAGGACGCTCTTCTGGAGAGGCGCTCAATAACAAGTGGCCAAAACATCGTGTGGTGCTTGTACTTCCTCGCAATATTTTTTCTCATTCACGTCCTGCGGACCGAGGCCAAATGGAGCTTCATCGGTTTTATTTCACCCTTTTCGGCCGTGATTGGCGACACGGTGGTCGCGCTTATCCTGGCGATCACACTCATCCTGCCGGCTCGACTTTTATGGCGCAAGTTAACGAGACCCATTGAGCGTACTGCGTGGCGCCGTCTCGATCGCCTGTCTGAGCAAGGGACGGATCCGCCGCTGGGCGAACGGGTTCTCGGATACTGGCTCAGTGTCAGGATGAAATTTGCATTAGAGATGGCTGAGCTTCGGTCTTCCCTCAATTACGCATTCTGGCAAATGCTGCGTCTCGGCCTTCCCTTGACTGCAATCCTCATCGCCGTAAATTCAATTTGGGGATTCAGTTGGTATTTCAATTCAGAGAACTGGGCTTCAGCAGTTTGGCAGCGGATTACCCAAGAGCGAGTGGACGTTTGGCGACAGCAAATGGCGGAAGCTGTAGAAAGAGCCGCACTGGTTGGTGGAGTTCCTCAGGAAAGAATATTTGCAATCGAACCCGAAGGTGTAAGCAATGATGGCGATTTCAGCTTCATCGTGATTGGCGACACGGGCGAGGGTGATCCATCGCAAATGTCACTGCGCGATCAACTAATCGCAGCCGGCAAACGAGAGCAGGTGAAGTTCCTCGTCCTTTCTTCCGATGTGATTTACCCCGACGGCAAGATGAAGGACTACGAAACAAACTTCTATCTGCCATTCAAAGGATTTGGGAAGCCAACCTACGCGATTCCCGGAAATCATGATTGGTTCGACGCAAACGAAGGCTTTAATGCGAACTTTCTTGATTCGGTTTCAGCGAACCACGCTCTTCGCGCACGTGTGGCCATCGATCTAAAAACTGTGATTACTACGGACCAGCGATTTACAGAGATGACTGCTGAAGCGCGACGTTTGCGGGAATACTACGGCGTCAGAAACGGCTTGCAACGAGGTCCCTTTTTTGAAATGCATACCCAGAGTTTTACCTTGATCGGGGTCGACACCGGAATCCTGCGATCGATCGATGCGAAGGAAGAGGCATGGCTTGAAAGTGCCCTGACGCGCGCCGGCAACAACTTCAAGATGGTTGTAATAGGACACCCATTTTACGTCGCGGGTGCTTATCAAGCTGGGGAGGACGAACCATTCAAGAGAATCCACGAAACCCTAAAGCGCTTCGGCGTGGATGTGGTGATGGGCGGCGATACGCATGATTTTGAATTCTACAAAATGCACCATACGTTGAATGGAAAGCAGAGAGAGATGCTGCACTATGTCAATGGAGGCGGCGGTGCTTACTTGAGCATTGGAACGGCATTAGGTTTTCCGGAATATCCGGTCACTTCAGACTATGTGTTTTATCCACGCACCGATGAACTCACAGCAAAAATTCGCAAGGAGGCGCCGTTCTGGAAAATGCCGTTTCTGGTTTGGATGCAGTGGTTCCATGGCTACCCCTTTGACGACGAAATGGTATCTGGGGCTTTTGATTTCAATCGCGCACCATTCTTTCAGAGTTTTGTTGAAGTCTCAGTCGAACGCTCTCAGAAACGTGTTCGCTTTCTGCTTTATGGTGTGAATGGTCAACTCCGCTGGCGCGACGTACAAGTGGGCGGTAACGTCAAACCAGTCGACAAGAGCGATAACGATTTCGTTGAGTTCACTGCTCCACTGGCACAGGAATGATGAGGCGATGAATGCCAAAACGTATTTTGCACCGCGGCTCGCGGCATGTGACATAAAGGGACCACCTAAAGATGCGGTCCTCTCACTTTTGCGACCTGTCGGAACTTCATACTAGACACGCAACCGGCTCTCGTGTGGTCGACCGTCAAAGATGCTGCCAGATACGAAGGCTCAATGCGTCCCTTGAAAGGGAACCCGCTCCGATTGGAATTAAGTTCCGGAGACCTGCGCAAACAGAGAGAGAGAGAGAGAGGAGGGAATAGCCCAATCCGAGCGCGCTACTCCAAGCGTGAAGAGGTGAAGAGGTTATAACTTATTATCGGACGATACTGCTGAGCTCGGTAAATGCCGCGCGCTCGATCTTCTCGGTTTCGAGCACGCGCTCACTAATCGCTCCAAATAGATCCAGCGTGTCAGCCTTTGAAAGTGACAGCTCTTTTGCGCTTCTCTCGCGCTGGTGTTTAAGACGATCTCGAAGGGATTCGAGCTCTTTGTCGATCGCGGTAGTACGGGGTTTCCGGATCAGAACCGATCTGCGGGTGAGAGCCTCGCGAGTCTCTTTGAGCAGAGGGAGCGAATCTGGCAGCGCTGCATGCGATATTGCCCGCCACGACGCCTCGCTCTCACGGAATTGCCCGGCAACTTTCTTCAACGCTGACTTCTTCAATACGCCGGCAGCCTGGTCGAGAAAATCAGCGTACATTCCACGAAACGCGCTGCCCCCGTAGCCTAGCGATTCAATCTGTTCGAACACGCTGCTCATAGCGCCGTACAATGGTGGTCCGCCAGAGAAACAGTTGGGCCAGCCCTTCTTGTTTTTTGTGTTGGTCAACATCTGGGCCCATTTGTTCAGCGCCGTCAGGCCAAAATTCGCGATCCCCAGACCCTCGAGCATTTGACTGCAAGTGACCCGAATTCGATCTGATAAGGCTTCGCGCAGCTTGGGTTTGGCGGTCGCCTCGCTGATCACCACCGTACGGAATTTGGGAGCGTAGTGTGAGTTACGGGCCTCGGTAAGCTCCTCCATGCTCATCCGGAAAACGCTATCGCCTAAATCCCCAACTAGTACGTCATCCCCTTCCATTTCATACACCACCACCTGGTGATAAGCGTTGGGTTTACCCGACATAAACATGTACGGCAGCTTCGTGGCTTCTACCCAAACGATGGGAGTGAAACCTTCGTTCAGGATCTTCACCAGGTTTTTTGTTGCGGCGGATGGCGATGAGGAATGCCGTACATCGGCGGTAGCGCCCCAACCCTCGGTCATCTGTAACGTGAAGTACGGAGTGTCACCCTCTTTCGCGTGGATTCGGTACCCGATGTAGACCGGATGCCCGCCATGCATATCAAAGAGGAAGTAGGCGCACCCAATGCCGCCTCCCAGTCCGAACAGGATTTCCTCGGTGCAGAGATCGCTGGTACAAGCGTCGCGCTGAATAAACACATTTCGCAGCGCGGCAGATTCGGGTTGACGGCCAGCCACATGCTTCTTCGCGGTTACCTTTTTTGTACTCATAACACTATTAGGATATCACTCCTGGCTGTTGTTATTGTTTTGCTCCTTGAAAATTTACGTAAGCCGATCGGTCAGTCCGAGCGGCCGCTCAAGGAGTTGCTCTTCCCACCGCCAACAGCAGAGACGCCAGCCGCCCCCTTCGACCGCGACAGCGCCAACATAACCGGGGTCCAGCGTGAGTTCCCGCAGTGTCCATCGGGAAACCTCATTCGCGTCGTCGCGCATCGCCAGCAGTGTGGCGGCTTCGCCTGGCGAGAGCGATACGTCGAAGCTATCGAGCGATATTGAGAGGCCTTCCCCGCGCGCCTTTATGTAAGCTTCCTTGCGCGTCCAGCAAGCGAAGAAGGCGCGCGTCTGCGACTCCGGCGGCAACGCGTGCAACGTTTCCACCTCACGACGTGAGAAGAACCGGTCGGCGACATCACCGCACTCGATGTCGTCGCGGACCCGCTCGACGTCCACACCTACCTCGCGTCCCAGTGCGACGGCGTAGAGCGCGATATCTCCGGCGTGCGAGAGGTTGAAGTGAAGCGGCTCACCGACCACGCCTTCATCAAGCGACGGTTTCCCGTAAGGATTAAGAATGAAGCGCAGCAGGGTGGGAGGCAGGCCCAGGTACAACCCCAGGATTATCCGTAGGACCCCGTGCGCAACAGTAAAGTTGGCCCGGTCACGTGTGAAATGAAATTTGTCGGCGCGTTCTCGCTCGTCGTCTGAGAGCAAACCCGCGAGCGCAGCGATCTCAGCGGCCGTACGCTTAAGCGGGGTCCGCCATACGTGTACTTCATCCTGTCGCGCGTGGAACCGCTCGGGCGCCGATTGCCAGTCTCGCTCTCCTTCGGCAACATTGCTCTTCCTCATCAGGAGCTCCCACGATTCGCCACAATTTCCAGCGACCTGTTCGAGCAGAACCCATCGAAAAAAGGCGTTGGACCATAAGGTCCAAAAACCAGTGAGAGAAGACTGCGGCCAGCCAAAACATCAAACATAATGTGCGCTTGTAAGAGTACTGTTGAGCTCGAACCTAGGGCTACAGTCGCCAGACAAATATTTTCAATTTGCCCTTAATATCACACCGTTAAATTCATAGCCAGTAACATTGCAAGGAGGATAAGAGTCCTAGTTCTTTCTGGTTGACACGTGATCGGAAAGGAGTATCATTACCAAGTCTCACGTAACGGCATCCCTTACCCGCACGGTCTCCCCGCCGTTTGGGACACGAAGGCCCTTCGCGTGGGCCGGAACAGTAAATCATAAACAGCCAATCTCTAAACCTGGCTGGCGGATCGCTTCGAATGAAGGTGCGGCAGTGTATTCAGAGCATCCACTTTGCAAATGCATGGGTTCCGACGTGCTTCAAACTATACCTGCCTGTCAAAAAGACGTGAACGAGGAGGGTGGGCACACTCTTGCCGAGTGAGTCCTCACCACACGACCTAAAATTCGAATATTTTGTTTAGGAAAGAGGAGTTTTGCGTGAAGAAAGCTCCGTCATTATTGCCATAACGACGGAGCATCTAGACAACACAGCCCTCACTGCAAAAGCGTAAGAGTGTGTCGCTCGACAAGCCGCATCATAACGCAAAGTGCAGTGTGGACTCAAGATATAGTTTCAGGAGTCACAATGCATGATACCTACTCGGTCGCCCCTCGAGTTTTCCAGGTTCACCTAAGCCAATCAATTTACTGATTGCCAAGTGCTATAGCGTAATTTTTTATGCTCGGCATACGTGATCCTGGCTAGATCTGGTCTGGGTCGGTGACGGGGAAGTGTTTGGATTTGGGACTCCATTTACCCCAATGGAGCCATCATGAGAATTGAAAGTGAAGAAGACATCCCTCGATGGTATGTAGTACACACGCATCCAAAACAAGAAGAGAGAGCTAACCACAACCTAATGGCGTGGGGCGTTGAGACTTTGAGCCCCAAGCTGAGAATGCGGCGTTATAACCAATTCACTGGGGCGCCATCCGACATCTCCCGGCCTCTATTCCCGCGGTACATCTTTGCAAAATTCAACGCATCTAAACAGTTATCAAAAATCTGGTTTACGCGCGGTGTTCACCAGATTGTCAGTTTCGGCGGCAGGCCGGTGTCGGTCGATGAAGAAATCATCCGACTTATTTACGATCGAATTGACGGTAATGGTTTTATCCAGATCGGTGATGAACTTAAGCGGGGCGATAACGTCGTCGTCAAGGCTGGGCCCTTGAGGAATTTCATGGGCGTTTTCGATCGTGAGACCAAAGAAAAGAATCGCGTTTTTGTGTTGCTGACGGCAATCAGCTATCAGGGATGCATGGTCGTCAGTAGAGACTTACTGCAAAGAGTCCCTGGTAAGAGCGGCCAGCCGCGCGCAATCCGGAAGGCGGCGGCGGCGTCACCGACTTCCTCCTGATTCCATTTCGGAACGTCCTTGCCGGCGGCTATCGATTCCCAGCTGTCGGATTCACAGGAAAACTTCACGAACTTGGAGTAGCGCCTCCGAGCGCGCAATCGACAATAGGTAGGCTGTCGCTGTCACCAAGGTTGGATAGAGCACTTTCACCTCCAAGCTAAACGAACATCCTCGGCAATCGGGTAGGAGGCGGAGTTACCTCCGCCGTCCTCCCACACCACCGTACGTACGGTTCCGTATACGGCGGTTCATAAAGCAAGCTGGAAGCGTCGGCGTTGTTCCCACAGTGACAAAAGACCACTGCGGTCAAAGTAGGATTTAGGAAAGGCAGCGTTCATGTGCGCGGCCCCGGCATTCCACCACGGGCCACGGCCATTCATGGCTGACTTCAGAGCTTGCGCTTTCGCCAGCCCTCGTTGCATTAAGTGCCTCACGCGCGTGAATGGTCGCTTCCAT
>JANNON010000217.1:0-3774 GCA_031399105.1 Blastocatellia bacterium
TCGTCCTCGCGCTCCGGGAAAAACCGGTAGTACACATCGACAGTTCGCTTCGAGTAATGCGCGAGTTCTTCTCCGCTGACTTCATGCAAGTAGAGATTCTCGCGGTTGATGCCGAGACCTGTGTACCAATCAACGTACGCATCAACCCAGGATTGGAACTCCTCATCGTCCTCGCCGGGCTTCACGAAGTACTCGAGTTCCATCTGTTCAAATTCGCGCGTGCGCAGGATGAAGTTTCCGGGCGTCACTTCGTTGCGAAATGCTTTGCCCAACTGCGCGATCCCAAACGGCAGTTTGCGGCGCATTGTTGTCTGCACGTTTAGAAAGTTTATGAATATTCCCTGCGCAGTTTCGGGCCGCAAATACGCGAGCGCGTTTTCATCTTCTTCCGCAACCGCACCCAGCCGGGTCTGTAACATCGTGTTGAAAGGGCGGGCGTCGGTCCAGTCAGAAGCGCCACAATTCGGGCACTTCACGTCAACGGGCAATGACTCTCCGGCGCGCAGTTGAGTGATCTGATCTGAGACCTTATCGGCGCGAAATCGGCTCTTACATTTTTTGCAGTCAATCAATAGATCGTTGAACGTCGCTTCATGACCTGAGTATTTCCAAACCTGCCGATGCAGCACGATCGAAGAATCGAGTCCTTCGATGTTGTCATGCTCGTGGACAATCCAACGCCACCACGCTTGCTTGACGTTGTTTGAGAGTTCGACGCCAAGCGGACCGTAATCCCAGGCGCTACCAAGTCCGCCGTAGATCTCTGATGAAGGAAAAACAAAGCCCCGCCGCTTAGCGAGAGAAACGATGGTTTCGATGTTTGGTGCAGCCATAAGATAAGACGAGGAGCGCACGGAGCGCCCCTCGATCTGACTATCCACAGATTACATAGATTTCATTGATTAGGAACAATAGGTTGAGTGTTGGAACTCACACCACCTTCTGATTCAACTTAATCTTAGTTATCTGCTGATCCGCATTCAGTTTACTTGCTGGGCGTCTGAATATTGACGTCTATTTCCTGAGTTCCGCCACCTCTGAATATTCGATTCCGAAAGACAAACAGCAATACCAGAACGATGATTACAAAGATCGCCAACACGGCGACTACTCCGGTACTGCCGCTACCACCGCCGCCATTATCGTCAGCCATGATGCGGTCCCTCCTCCTGTATTTAACCAATTGCGTAGGGGTGTTTCGCAGGGGATGAATGTTGTTACCACAGCTAACCGCAGTGGTCAAACAAGGGCCTTGGTCTTTGTTCTTTGGTCTTTGATTTCTCTGTATGCGTGTCTCGTTTACTACACGGCCTGATGGATCATGCTCGACGAGGTTGGTGAAGCAATCAGAACCGCAAGCGTAGCGACCGGGCCGACACGATAGACTCGACTGATTTTGAGGGGGTCCCTTAACAGTTTGTGGACTGGTCGCGTGTTTCTTGGGAATCGGCCCGGTCGCTACGCTTGCGGTTCTGATTGCTTCGCCCGTTCCTTCATTGAAATCAAAGACCAAAGACCCAATTCCAAACACCATAACAAACTGCTAGCGAGAGATCATGCCCGATGACTACCATGCAAAAGAGACAAGAGCCGTAGCTCTTGTCTCCTTTGGGTAGGTGGATCGGTTGATTGAGGTTAGTTCCGGCGGCGGCGTGGGGTTTCCTTCGGAGGTCGCACGTCACCCGCCTGCACAGTCGGTGTAGGCTGTGGCGCCTTGGCCCCACTCGGTACAACCCACAACTCCACACAATCTTCTTCACGGAAACCGCCATTGAGAACAACGATTCGCGAAGGGTCGATGCCTCGCTGCGTCACCATGTAGTCCCTGGCGCGAGCGCTGAGGCGATCAGCCTGGCCGATTCTGCTGGTCCGGCCGCCGTAGGAGATTATGTAGCTCGTCGTTGAAGGATCGTTTTGCAGTTCGACTGCCAGATTATCCAAACGCGCTTTCTGGTCGTCAAAAGAACAACTGCAACACACATCGAATTCACGTGCTGGATTCTCCCGCACCGGCGGTGGCGGCACAAAGGTCGAAGCCTGGGCCGTCTGCCGGCACATCGGCTCACCTGAGCCATCGTCAACAACCAAAATCGCGGTGATGGTCTGACCAGCTAACCCGGTGGAATCGACGGTGATAGTTGGCGTGCCTGCACCACTAAGCATGCGAGCGTTTGCCGGACTCACCGTCCACGTGTAGTTCAATGCTGAGTCGCCTGAGTAAGCAGTGTCTGCCGTATAGGTAATGATCTCACCTTCGTTTACCTGCGACGGCGCTGACAAATTAACTGGGAAGGGACAAGGAGACTTCGGTCGCGGCGGCGCCGGACGATAGTTGAGCGCCACGCACTTGATGCGACCAGCGTCGAGGGTGAACTCTCTGGTCCAACTCTGGCCATCAGGTAACGTGATCACAACCGTGTGGACGCCTGGATCAAGATCAAAAGAACTATCGTCGACGGTGGTGGCGCCGTAGGCCTTACCGTCTATTTCAAGCGGCAAGCCCGCAGGTGAAGTGCGAATCTTAATTGTTCCGTACTTCGCAGGTTTTTTCTTTTTTGCATAAGCCGTAGAAGCGGGATGGGCCACGCAGAATGTAAGAGCAATAAGAGCGGCGAAAGCCAGCTTTCCGTAGAGGCCGAATTTGCGTTGGGTCGTCGGTGTTTTCAACATGTGCTTAGGCCTCCTCTCCGACCTGAGCGGTCAGTTTCGCCTTGGTGTAGCGGCGACGCAAGCCCGCTCCGAAAGCAGCCAGTCCGGAACCGAATAACAGGAGCGAGGCGGGCTCGGGAATGGGAATTTCGGGAGTTGGCGTTGGTGTCGGGGTTGGTACTTCGCAATCGTCGCAGCCACCAAGGAAGAAGAACGGTATCGCGGCCAGGAATAATAGCGGCCACTTGGGGAATCCTCCACCCGGAACCGTAATTTCGCCGCAGTCGCAGATGGTGCCTTCCAGGTCGCCTTGGTCAATCACATCGACGCCGCCTTGCGGATCGGATGTAGCGAGAGTGACACCGGCTAACAAAGTATCGCCCGAGGTCGTATCGAGCACTGAGGCGTCCGCAGTATCCACAAAGGCATCGCCATCGGAACCAGCTACTCTTGAGTCAACGCGCGCACCGTCTAAGCCCGAGATTGGGGTGCCGCTAGTTTGTGAAACACTGCGTAGCCGAAGTTCTGGGGGATTCTGGTGTCCGCCGATGACCTGAATAACTTCACGGATAACGACCGGCCCAGCGTGCACTGGCGAACCGGCCAGGAGCAATACGCTGAGTATCGCAGCAATGGGGCGGAAAGCTCGATTCCTCATCGTTTGGAAATTCCTCCTCGTCAGTTTTCCCTTTGTTCTGGGGGAAATGATTTGCATGGTTTTTTATCTTTCCGGACGACAGCGGTCTGATTTCTGCCTCGAACTTCGAGGCGGCTTCGCTGGTTGATAGAAGAACACGCTGAATCACGAAGGGTTTCCAGTTTGGCGGTCCAATCTGGTGAGTAAACGGATCGGGTAGGAGGCGGTGTCACCGCCGCCGTCCTCCCACACCACCGTACGTACGGTTCCGTATACGGCGGTTCATAAAGCAAGCTGGAAGCGTCGGCGTTGTTCCCACAGTGACAAAAGACCACGACGGTCAAAGTGATTTAGGAAAGGCAGCGTTCATGTGCGCGGCCCCGGCATTCCACCACGGGCCACGGCCATTCATGGCTGACTTCAGAGCTTGCGCTTTCGCCAGCCCTCGTTGCATTAAGTGCCTCACGCGCGTGAATGGTCGCTTCCAT
>JANNON010000382.1:0-3700 GCA_031399105.1 Blastocatellia bacterium
ATCAGCCGCTGCCTGGAGCACACCCATGGAAACGTAACTAAGGCAGCAGAGATTCTGGGCATGCACCGCCAGTCGCTACAACACAAATTAAGACAGCTTGGCTTGGGTCGACGTTACGTCTCAGTGTCCGGAGACGTGCAGGAAAATCCCGACATTTGACGCTAATTGAAGCCTTGAAAGCGGAGCCTTTTTGGAGTGCGGCGACTTGTCGGCGCTTTTTAACGCGTCTACTAAAGCCAAGGATTTACTCATCAGCTTATCGAAAGCAGTCCGAAAGCGCCGCCAAGTCGGCGCACTCCAAAGGCGCCGCCATCTCACTCCCAGCTAATACCCAATCCACTTTTCTATTCATTTCCGCGAAATAACCGATCTATAGTTTCAATGGAGGTTTAGAATGCTGTCACTAGCTGGCAGCATGGTCGTAACATAGAGCACTTAAGCTCTTCCAATGATTTCTCCTACAACCATGGAATTGCCCCGCAGCATGATTCTACTCAGCAGCACAGCAACTCTCGAACGGGCAGGGCAGGTGATAGCCGGCGGTGGTGTCATAGCCTTTCGCACTGACACGTTTTACGGCCTTGGAGCCGATCCCCTTAACCCTGACGCGGTTCGGAAAGTCCGCGAACTCAAGGGCAGAAACGACGACAAGCCGATACTCCTTTTGATCTCTGAAACTGATGCCGTCGCTCGGTTTATGGAGCCGCGATCTGAGTTGTTTACAAGTCTTGCAAACAACCTTTGGCCTGGCCCATTAACTTTGGTGGGAATCGCGCGAGAAGAGTTGTCAGATGGATTAACCTCCGGGACGGGTACGGTTGGGGTGCGGTTTCCGGATGATGCGCGAGTCAGAAAATTGGTAAGAAGTTGCGGCGGCGCGCTAACCGCGACAAGTGCTAATCCCTCCGGCAAACTTCCAGCACTTACCGCCGAAGAGGTTGAATCTTACTTTCCAGGAATGATTGAGTTGATCATCGACGACGGCGAAGTGATGGCGACTGAGCCATCGACAATAGTTGATACGACTCAGTCCGCGTTGCGGGTGATTCGCGAGGGGGCCATCTCCCATGAGGACCTTGAACGAGCTCTAAAGATCTGAATATGTCCGTTGTCAGTTGTCCGTTGCCAGTTGTTTTTATAACGTGCGTTGGAAGATCCAATTGGTGTAGCCAGTAAGGTCGAATGCAAGTGCAACGGACCACTGACAACGGACCACTGACGACTTCTAAAACGTAGGGGCGGCCACGGAGTGCCGCCCCTACAAACATCTAACCTCCAGCATCTAACATCTATTGTTTGAGGTTTCGGACAAATCCCCAGTCTCCGCTCGCATCCACTTTAATGTTCTGAACACCTTTCTTTGCGATCACGATGTTCGCCTGATACCACAAGGGAAACACAGGTAGCTCGCGACTGACTATATCCTGAATCTGAACATAGAGGGCGCGCGCCTTCTCACGATCGAAGGTGTTGATCGCTTCATTCAATAGCGCATCAAGTTGCGGATTGCTGTAGCGACTGCGGTTCCGCGACGGCCGCTGCTGCGTCGGAATTTCCGAGGTCGCGAACAGGTCGCGGAAGAAAATCGGATCCTGGTTTCCGCCAACCCACTGCCCATAGAAAATCTGAAACTGCCCTTGCTTGAGCTGCTCGAAGAGCGTGTTCAACTCCGCGGTTTCGATCGAAACCGGAATACCGACTTCTTTCAAGTAGTTCTGTATCACGCCAGCATATTGACGAGCGGCAACACTGCTGCCTGAAATCTTGAATACCACTGGCTGCGGAAAACGCATTTGCGATCCATCGCCGTCCTGATCCCTAAAACCTGCTTCGTCGAGAAGCTGTTTTGATTTGGCAGGATCGTAGGAATACGTTTGGCCCGGCTGATATGCCCAGGACTCTTCCGGCAAGATCGAATGCGAGATCTTGGCCTGTTCAAGCAATAGATCACGAATCATGCTTTCGCGATTAATTCCATAGGCGATGGCTTGCCTCACTTTGACGTTATCAAGCGGCGTTTGCGCGGTGTTGATTGTCAGTAGGTTTACGTTTGAGCCATTGAATTGCAGCACTTGCAGATTAGGATCCTGGCCCATCTGCTTGATCGCATCGGGTGAAAGACTGGTCGGCAATGGCGCCATGTCCACGCGACCGGATTTCAACTCGGCTTGCAGCGCATTCGTGTCGCTGATCACGCGCACACGTAACGACTTGATATTCGCCGGGCCTTCCCAGTACTCGGGAAATGCTTCCAGGTCGACCACCTGTTGCGAGTTGTCATAACTGAGGAATTTGTAGAAGCCGGTGCCCAGCGGGTGCGTCTTCTGCGATTCGTAGCTGTCTTTGGGAATGATCGCAACGGGCACCAGATTTGACAGCAGTCCGGTCCACGGCTTCACCGTTGTGATCACCAATGTCCGGGCGTCCGGGGCCTCGACGCTTCGTACATAGCTCTTTCGATTCTCACCGGCGCCTTCAAAAAAACTTGCAGACTTAGCAAAGTTGCTCGAGAAGACAAGGTCCAATGTGTACTTCGCGTCAGCAGAGGTAAACGATCGTCCGTCATGAAACTTCACGCCGTCGCGCAGGGTGAAGGTGAATGTCAGGTTGTCTTCGGAAAGTTTAATGTCGGAGGCCAGGTCGCCCACATATTCGAACTTCTCATTTTTCCTGACGAGGGAATTAAAGATGAGGGTGCGCACGCGCTCGCTAGCGGCGTCGACTGATGGTGAGCCAACCGGATCAATGGTGCGGATGTTGTCGCCGAGGGCAATGACAAAGGAGTTGCTCTTGCGGCGGCATCCGAGGGGTAGAACGACAGCCAGCGCAACCATCAGGATCAGCAGAAGTAGTCGAAACCGTGCGATCAAATTGTGCCTCCATAACGGTAGTTGAGTTTTTCGTTCAGTCTCACTGTCTCATCCGAAAGCTCCTGAAAGCGAACAAGGTCAAGCGGTGTCGGCGGTTTAATAATTCCCTTCATCGCGGCGATGCGTTTTAGCGAACCGCGCATCCGATCTTTTGGCAACTTGCCTGCGCGTGCGGCTGCCAGCATCGAGTCATAGCCGCGTCGAATGATATCGGGATGAGCGCAGATCAGAGTCATGTCTTCGCCCGCCAGGAATGCGCGCACCACAGCGGCTTCGATCTCGCAGTGCTTGGCAATCGCTCCCATCTCGAGATCGTCGGTCACGACGAGATGCTGATAGCCGAGCTCTTCACGCAGCAGTTTGGTGACGATGTTGTGACTCAGGGAAGCAGGCTCTAAAAACCCGCCGGTCACTTCCTGTTTGATGTCGATGTTGGGAAACCCGCCGTGGCTCACCATCACACATCGAACGCGATCGTCACGGCGGCCAAACAGTTCGATGTAAGGAGCAAGGTCCTGCGCGATTAAGTCGTCGTGAGACAACTGAACCAGCGGCATCTGCTCGTGTGAATCGACCTCCCCGGCGCCGATTCCCGGAAAATGTTTCAGGCAGCCGATCAGGCCTGTTTCCTGCAGCCCGCGTAGATACACGGTGGAATAACCCAGCACTTCGCCGGGTGAACGACCAAACGAGCGCGAGTAGAGACCGTTTGAAAGCAGGTCTCGTTCGTCTGTCATGATCGACATCACCGGCGCAAAGTTCATGTTGAAGCCCAGCATGCGCAGGACTTCGCCCGTGATGCGTCCCAAGGCGCGGGACGCCGCGAGATC
>JANNON010000412.1:0-4488 GCA_031399105.1 Blastocatellia bacterium
CTGGGGGCTCTTCCTGATCATTCAAACCGGGACAATCGCCGCCGTGGCAGTCGCGTTCGCAAACTTCACTGGTGTCTTGACTGATGTCGTGTCGGCCGAGCGCTATCTGATTGCCCCTTTAATTCTCGTCAAACCTTTCACTTTCGGCGGCGTCTCATTCAATGGCTATGCGCTGAGTCTGTCAACTCAGCAACTGCTCGCGGTGTTAATGATTCTGCTTCTCACGTTCACCAACACCCTTGGATTGCAAACAGGAAAGTTCATTCAGAACACATTCACGTTTACGAAGACAGCAGCGTTAGTCGGCTTGATTCTGGTGGGACTCTTCCTCGGCTGGAATTCTCAGAGCGCAGCTTATACATCATCGTGGTGGTCACCGTGGGAGAACGGCTGGAAACCTTCGGTCGCGCAACTTGGGTTCGAGCCGGCGACACAGATCGTTTTGGTTCTTTCGTTGATGATGTTGCTCGGACGCGCAATGGTCGGCCCACTATTCGCACAATCGGCGTGGAACAACGTCACGTTTACGGCCGGTGAGATTCGCGATCCCGGACGCAACTTGCCTCGCGCACTGCTGATTGGTTGTGCGTTAGTAGTGGCGATGTACCTGCTCGCCAACCTTGCTTACGTCGTCACGCTGCCGTTGAGCGGGATTCAAAACGCGCCGCAAGATCGAGTGGCCACGGCGATGATGCAGGCGGTACTTGGTCCGCCCGGTACGATTGTGATGGCTATCGCGATCATGATCTCGACCTTTGGCTGTAACAATGGATTGATCCTGGCGGGCGCGCGCGTCTACTACGCAATGTCGCAGGACAATCTGTTCTTCAAGAAGATAGGGACCGTTAATTCGCGGCACGTGCCGGCGACTGCGTTGATTGCGCAAGGCATTTGGGCAGCCTTCCTGACTTTGCCGAGAACGGTGATTCAGAATCCGCAAACCGGAGCCGTGACGTTTCGAAATGTCTACACGCAATTGCTCGAATACATCATCTCGGCCGATTTGATCTTTTATGCGTTGATGGTGGGCGCGGTAATCGTGATGAGACGCAGGGCGCCTGAGCTGGAACGGCCCTATCGTACTTTTGGCTATCCGTGGGTGCCGATCATCTACATCGTGTTGGCCCTGCTGTTTGTAATCGATCTAGCGTACCTGGCCCCATCGACGTCGGGGATCGGGTACCTGCTCGTGTTTACGGGGATTCCGATCTATTACGTCTGGAAAAGAAGGTAAAGAAGTTTCGAGTTTCGAGTTTCGAGTTTCGAGTTTCAAGTTTTCGCGGCCAGGAATCGCGGCTTCAGCAATGGACAACTCTATCGCAGGAGGCTCAGCGATGGTTGATTCTGTTGAGCTCTAACGCGCGGCTGGGTTAAGAGAACTTGAAACTCGAAACTTCTTTTCTTACTTCACCCATTCTGTCGCGATCTCAGTCTCGACTTTCACCGGCACCGTTTCCAAATATTCCCGACCGGCGGCGACCATCGCGCGCTCGACTCGCATCGCAATCTCTTCCGCCTGATCGGCATCGGCTTCGACCACAATCTCGTCATGAATGATGTTCACGATCCGCGCTGACGTCTCTTTCAAATCATCGTTGAGCAGCCGCAATGCTCGTTTGAGAATGTCCGCACTGGTTCCCTGAATCGGAGTGTTCTTACCGTTGCGTTGCGTCATCGAGATCTGCTGCCGGTCCTGTTCGTCAAAACGAAACCGGACCAGTCGCCCGGATCCGGTTCGTGCCTGTTTCTCACGCACCGCTTGGTTGGCGGCTTCACGCAAGTAGGTGTCGAGTCCTTTGTAAGTCGCAAAATATTTGCGCAACACCTTCTCGGCCTCGGGCACTCCCGTTCCGGTCATGATCGCAAACCGCTGCGGGCCGATCCCGTAGACCACACCAAAATTTAATCGTTTAGCAAAGTCGCGCTGTTCTTTCGAGACTTGATCAACGGGCACATTGAAAACCTGCGCGGCCGTCACCTTGTGCAGATCGGCGCCCGAATGGAACGCATCCATAAACACACTGTCGTTTGAGAACTCCGCGAGAATACGCAACTCAATCTGCGAGTAGTCGGCGATGATCAACTTGCGGCCTTCCGGATGACCGGAAAAACAACGACGGTACTCAAGCGCATGAGGCACCTGTTGAATGTTTGGATTCGTGCAGGCGAAGCGTCCGGTGGGTGCGCCGATCTGGCGAAAGTCTGCGTGTAGTCTGCCGGTTACCGGATTGATCAACTCAACCACATTCTGCCCGTAGCTCGTTAACGCTTTTTGCACGGTGCGATATTCCAGCAATTTCTCCACAATCGGGTATTGAGCGGCGAGCGGTTGCAACTTCCAATTTCGGGTAGATTCCGGAACTGGAATGCCTAGTCTTTGCAGCGCTTGCGTGAGTTGTTGATGAGAGTCGAGATTGATGTCGTCACGCGTCGGACCACCAAACAAAGAACCTTGCGAAGACTCTTCCGCGAGCACTTCCTGCAGTTGCTCCGCCAGTTCACCCCGCCGCTTGTCGACGATCGCAAGCTGTTCCAGCCAGCGATCCTTGTGCATGTAAAAGCCAGCCAGCTCGATATCAACCACGGGCATTACGCACTCAAACTCGAGCTGGGCACACTTGACGAGCGAATCCGAGCGCAACCGCTCAATCAGCTTCTCGCGTAGCGGTAAAAGTACCGCCGCATCGCGCGCCGCATATTCGAGCTGCGCTTCCGACAATTCGAAATTCCAGTTGCTGAGCCGTTCAGACTTATCGACCGCTTCGTTTAAGTAACGCGATGCGACCGTGTCGAGGCCGTGACGTTCCTCGATGTCTCCGGCGGAGACCAACTGGCTCGCAAGGAGCGTATCGAAAACACCACCGAGATCTGTTCCCAGGTTGTGCTTGATGAACTTCGCGTCGAACTTTGCGTTGTGCGCAATTTTGATCGGCTTGGGCGCGAGCAGTAAGCGACGAAGCGAGGCAAATGTATCGCTCTGCCTGCGGTCGCCATTAGGAAACGAGTCGAGGTCTATGATGCGAACGACATCCGGAGTTGCGAGTTGAATCAAACGCAAGCGGGAAGTGTGCGGGTCGAGATCTGTTGTTTCAGTATCAAGGCCAATCGCCGGCTGGGTCGATAACGACTCGACGGCCTGTCTTAACTCTGCTTCTGTTCTAATGACCTGGTAGTTCGTATTCATAAGCTCATTCTAGTTGCGATGTCTCTTGCCACTTGTGCAGTCTCACTGTCAGGAAGGCGGACCCTGTCCCCGCTCAAGCTGCCTTTGATTCAAGTCAGGAGCCAACAGACAACTAACAAAACTCTTACTGAACTCAACCTCACTTGGAAGCCAACTTGAGCGGGGACAGGGTCCGCCTTCCTGACAGCGTGACATTCAAACTAACTTCTCCAAATTAGGTCGCCGAGAGCTGCTCCCCACCTGTTCTCGTATGCACCGTGAACATCAGGAGCGCTGCCAACGATCCTATGGAAGCGCTTACCAGGAATGCTGTTGCCGGACCAAACCAGCTCCAGAGCGCACCCATTAACAGTGATGCCGGTAACACGGTGACGCCGAAGGCAAGATTATACAGACCGTAAGCCGTGCCGCGCTGTTCAGGCTCCACCAAATCAGCGACTAGTGCTTTCTCTGCTCCCTCCGCCAGTCCAAAGTAGATTCCATAAATAACAAAGAGCACCCAGACAGAAATCGCATTGCTGACAAAAGCAAAACCGGCGTAGACAGCCGCATAAAGAATCCAACCCGAAACTATTAAGTGCCGCCGTCCCAGGCGATCAGACAGATGTCCACCCAAAAGCGAACTTACGACCTT
Source organism: Blastocatellia bacterium (assembly GCA_031399105.1). Lineage (GTDB taxonomy): Bacteria > Acidobacteriota > Blastocatellia > Pyrinomonadales > Pyrinomonadaceae > PSRF01. Next base: position 3,819 of record JANNON010000412.1, read on the forward strand.
GCTGACATGGAGTACTGCCCACAACAACGGAATTGATCCCGCCGCCACTCCCGCAGTTTGCGCGCGCAAAAGCAGAAACGCATCAGACGAATTTGAAAGCGTGAACAATGCGAGAATCACCAGAAACCTTTTGAAGTTTCCATCAAAGCCGCGCAAAGAAAGCCGCGGCAACTTTTCCTGCTTGATCTCCCTAACCCGAACTTTCATTCCCGGCGACTCGCGCACGAAAAAGGCCACCACTAACACTGCGGCCAACGCCGGCACCGAGGCGACTAAAAATATTCTCGTGAAGTCGCTTGCGGTCAGCGAATCAGGGTTCGCCGCAAACAGAAGCACGAGCAGATAGCCCATGATGGGCCCAATGACCGCGCCGGTATGATCCATCGCGCGATGGAAGCCGAACGCCAGACCGCGATCCTGCGGCGCCACGGCATCGGCGATCATTGCATCGCGCGGTGCGCTGCGAATTCCCTTTCCCACCCGATCAACCAGCCTGATTGCAAGCACCTGATACCAGCTCGACGCGAATGCGAGCAGCGGACGAACGAAGTTCGCCACCGCATAGCCCATCACCACAAACACTTTGCGCTTGCCGCGCCGGTCGCTGAAATAACCGGCAAAAAGTTTTAGCAGACTCGAGACAGACTCCGCAGCACCTTCGATCAGGCCG
>JANNON010000222.1:0-2391 GCA_031399105.1 Blastocatellia bacterium
CTTTTTGATATCTACTTCAAGGATCCATTCCTGGCGTATATATACCTCGCCTTCGTCCCATTTTTTGTCGGTCTTTACCAGGGATTCAAAATCTTAGGGTATGCCAGACGAGATGAGATCTCTCTCCATCATTCAGCGCGAGCTTTTGCGGATCATCAAGTACTGCGCGTTAACTACTGCGATCTTTATTCTCGGGGCGGAAATCTACTTATTCATCTTTATACGTGGTAAGGATGATATTGCTGGTGGAGTTATGATGGGTCTCTTCATTATTTTGGTCTGTGCCATCATCGCCACAGCCGCCGCAGTGTTTGAGCGGATCTTACAAAATGCCGTGGATAAAAGGTGTGAGAACAAGCTTACCTTCTAAACAGAAATCTACCGCTCTCTAGAATTATGGCTTTACGCCCCTCCTCTCGGGCTGGGATAGAATCGGGACGATTCCCCGAGCGCCAACGGCGCGAATTATTTCGATCTGCTCTGATATAATCGGCCCATGCAAAATCAATTAACTGAAGCCGCCCGCAAGCTCAGCATTCCTGATCGAATCACTCTGGTCGAAGAAATCTGGGACACTATAGCCGTGGAAAATCAGGCGTTCGAGTTAACTGATGCGCAGCAACGGGAACTCGATCGTCGTTTGGAATCATCGAGTGCAAAACCTGGGCAAGGGCGGTCTTGGGAAGAGATAAAAGCTGAATTCATGAACTCCCGCTAACCGCCGATGATTATTCGGTTCACTCCTGAGGCTGATGCCGAACTCGCCGAGGCGCGCGAATGGTACGCTCAACATCGCGAAGACTTAGATCTTGAATTCATGAACAGTATCGATGATGCGCTTTCGCGAATCGTCGCTAACCCCCAACAGTATCGGCCTGTTTACAGAAGTCTGAGATGCTGTGTCGTCCGTCGTTTTCCGTTCGCAAGTTTTTATGAGGTTGCGTCGGATGAGGTTGAGGTCATCGCCGTCTTTCACTCGCGTCGCGATCCGGAAAGATGGAAGTCGCGAAGGTAGCGACAAACGCTTATGACAATAAGTCGGGGATCGGAGTGGCTTCGATGGGAACCTCACATCCATGCGCCTAGAGGGCCTGGAACGCTGACGAAAATATTAGCCCCTCATTCTTGGTGCGAGCCCGGGGACTAGTCAGCAATGCCAAGCTGACATTGAAGTGGGGTGGCGGCAGTACGGTCACGCGCGCACTTGATGACCATGACGCAAGTGGAACGTCAGCCTATCCACGCGCCCAATATCCGACAAACATCAGAAAGCGCTGCGGCTTCTCGATACTCTTGCCAGCGCCCCAGGTTCTAGACCTGCGGAAGAGGTCTGGATCGCAGACCCATTTGCGAGATTGGTGAAGAGGTCAACGCTGGTTTGCCCGCAGACGCCTCAAACTCCGTACCCACAGACGGCTCAATCAATCTTGCTCAATACCTGTACGGAGCGCCGGAGCAGCAGCCGTGCAGAAGGTGCAGTTACTCTTCGATGCGAATAACGTCGCCCCTTCATGGACTCCAGCGCGTTCAAAGCTCTCGGCATAAGAAGCTGCAAACGCACGTAGCTGTTTCTCTTCGCAGCAAGAATCAAAATGGCAATATTCAGACCGGCAAGGTTTTGTTGATAAGGAATGTTGCGGTCAACGGTGATCAGCACTTCATAGGCGCCGGATGCAGCCTTCAAGAGATCGCCATTTTCCAGCCCTTTGAATCCTGCATCTTCGACGGTATGGACCTGGTGGCTGGCCAAGTCGCGCTTGAGATGGCGCGTTACGCACTCGTCAAGCAGCAACTTCACTTTCGAGCAGCCTTTTCTTAGAGAGTTCTAAAATCCCATCAACCTGTTCGCGGGAGACGGTGGGAAACTGGTCAAGAAACTGATCGATGGTTTCGCCCTCTTCAATGCAGTCGAACAGGTTCATAATTGGAACCCTGGTGTCGCGAAAGACTGGCGTGCCGCTCATCTTGTTCGGATTCACTTCGATCAAGTTTTGCTGAGTCATATGTTATTCCCCGCAACTGAGTGAAAATGGACGACCTCAGTCTACCATTTCAATAGAGCGCATATCTATCTTGTCGCAGAAGTGCAAAAGTCATTTTCAGGTCAAGGTTGGGGCGGCAAAAACGGTGCGAAGAGCGTCGAGTGTGGGGAGCAAAAATTATGTAAATGCTCCGCGGCTCGTCATCTCAATATCCGCATCGGCTTCTGGCGCGTCTTTTCTTATTTCAACTGCCGAATCCGCGCTTGCAGGAATTGCCGCTCCGGTTCCTGTTGGGTCAGCGCCAGAGCTTTCTCATAAGAGGAGCGGGCCTCAGCGGTCCTGCCCAGCCTGCGGTACATATCCGCGCGGGCTGAATGCGCGAGGTAATAATTTGCCAATTCGCCATGGT
>JANNON010000230.1:0-2746 GCA_031399105.1 Blastocatellia bacterium
TTCCTTCCCGAACCAGCTTGTCGTACTCGTGCAGCGCCGCACGCAAAACGAAATGACCATTCTCAGGTGTTACCGGGCGAATCCAAATCTGAAAGATCTGTGACTGGCGACCCAGATTCGGATCGGGAGTGAACTGGAACATGCCGCTCGGAAAATATTCGATGTAGGCATAGTCGCCGTAGTTGAGCCCGCGCGCTTCGCGCAACCGCTGATAAAGCAAACTGTTGCTCGAACGATGCTGGCCAAAGTAAGAAGCTGCCACGGCGAGCGCCGGCCAATCTTTATCGGCGCGTGTCACGTTGATCGGGAAGCCAAGTGAAAGTGCCGTCGCGCGCGTTTCGCGTTGGATGATTGAGATATGGGTACCGGCAACTGACTTGGGCGAATCGTACTTGGTTTTAGTCGGTTGGCCCGGCGGTAACTTACCAAAATCCGTCTGCACCTTCGCAGGCAAATCCTGGGCAAACCCGCCGGCCAATCCCAGAACGAGGTTTGCCTGCGTGTAGTTTGCTCGGTAGAAAGCGCGAACATCATCGAGCGTCAGCTTTTCGAGTGAGCTAATCGTTCCCTCGTTGTGATGCTCATAAGGGTGACCGTCGTAGATTAGGTTGTAAAGATATTCCTTGCCGAGTTCCTCGTCATTGCCCTCACGCAGAGACACTTTCAAAGAGTTGATCGCATCTGTTTGCAACCGCTTGAAATCGTCTGCGCGAAATCCGGGATCGAGCAGCATCTGGGAGATCAATCCGTAGTACTTAGCCAGATTGTCCTGGTGCGTGGTGCCCGTGAAGACCGTCATCTCCTTGTCGACTTGTGAACCAAATCCGGTGGCCATCGGATACATCGCCTGAACGATCTGTTCATAAGTTAGGGCTCGCGTACCGCCCTGCGACAGCATAGCCGCAGTCAAAGCAGCCACACCTTCTTTACCTTTCGGATCGGAGGCCGCGCCGGTCATAAACACGATTCGGAACGAAACCAGCGGCGAACGGTTCGGTTGCAAAACGTTGGAGATCTTGGTCGACATCGGTTTTGAATCTGGTTTCGCAGCAGGTTTGGTCGTTTGCGCTGAAGTAACGATTGACAGCGCGAGTGACATCAATGTGGCGGTGAATAGACGTCGCATTAGTTTGAACCCTCCTGCGCGTCGTTCCTGGCAGTCGCTTTTGATTGGAGCGTAACTATCGTTCGACTGCTGTCCTGGAAGTACTTTGCCGCCATTGCGCGCACGTCTTCCGGCGTAATGGTCTCCATCAATGCCGCAAGTTTGTCTATTGTCTCCGGACTTCGCCGCAGCGACACGAAAGGCGCAAGCGTCGAAGCGATGGCTTCCGAGCTGTCCATGGCCATCGCGAAGCTGTAGCGCACACGCGATCTTGTGTCGTTGAGTGTAGCCGCGGGAATGAGTTCGGTCGTGAATCGTTTGTAGGTAGCCAGGATTTGTTCGCGCACGTAATCCATGTCCTTCGGATCCTTAACTCGCGCCAGCACGACAAACAACTCGGGATCCATCTGGTTGCTGAAGTCCGCGCCGAGAATATCCACCTTCTGCTCAGTCAGCACCAGCTTTTGATAAAGAGTTGAGTTTTCACCAAAGGCGACTTGCGCCAGCAGATCGAGCGCAAACTTATCTTTGTCTACATCCGAGTAAGCTGGGCCACGAAAAGCTACCGCGACGATCGGGAGCGTCGGCGACGGCCAATCGATGTTTGCGGTGCGCGGTTCCGTCTGTTTCGGTTCGGGTGTGATGTTTGCGGTGTAGTTGCCGCGCTTCCATTCCGCAAAGTATTTGTTCGTCAAAGCCAGGGCACGTTCGCGAGTAACGTCTCCGACCAGCACAATGGTTGTGTACTCCGGACGATAGAAGCGTTTGAAAAACTCCTGACTGTAATCGAACTGGTTGGGCATGTCCTGAATGTCCTTAAGATAGCCCATCGTCGTGTGCGAATAGGTGTGAGACTTGAACGCCGTCTCGCGCAACACTTCGTACAGTTTCGAAAAGGGATTGGCGCTGTTCTTGTCATACTCACCTTTGACCGCGAGAGCTTCAGTTTGAAATTCCGGCAAGGCGTATTTCAGACGCTGGAAGCGATCCGCCTCGAGTTTCATGATCTCGTCCAGGTCTTCCTTGGAAAAGGTCTCGTGGTAGACCGTGCGGTCGTCAGACGTGTAAGCGTTTGGCTCGGCGCCCGCGCGTTTGAGAATCGCGTCGCGCTGTTCGGTCGTATAGTTCTCGCTGCCGCGAAACATCATGTGTTCGAAAAAGTGCGCGAACCCGGTTTTTCCCGCTTCCACTTCGTTTCGCGAACCGGTCTGCACGACTATGTAGAGGGAGACCAGATTCGGATAGTCGGTGGGTACGGTCACGAGCCTGAGACCGTTCGGCAGGTCATCAATCGTATAGTTGTATGGAAAGAGCTTGCCGGCTTTTTGTCCCTTATTCTGGGCGTCTTTCTTTGCTGGAATCACCAGTGGCAAACAGACGACGAGCGAAATTAGTAATAACAGTTTCATTCAGCGATGCTCCTAAACAGGTTTTGGGTGGGAGGTGAGAGAGTATAGCTCAGTGTTGTTGTACAGGTGAAAAGCGGCAGCCCTCTTCAGCCATCAAAGTGCGGACTTGATGAAAAATTCAAAGTGAAGGACTTGTTGGCTAATGGTTTATCGGTTTATCACCAGTCAATGGTCAGATAGAGAGGGCTCGTTCGGCAGTCTCACTGTCAGCGCAAAGCAATCAGAACCGCGG
>JANNON010000559.1:0-20446 GCA_031399105.1 Blastocatellia bacterium
CACTTGTCACTTGTCACTTGTCACTTGTCACTTGTCACTTGTCACTTGTCACTTGTCCTTCGTATTTACGAATCAGACCTCTCACTACTCCCTGGATCTGAATGCGATCAGGTGTCTTGATGAAGATTGGCTTGAACTGCGGATTCGCAGGTTCCAGCCTAATGAACTCGGGCTCGCGATAAAACTTCTTCACCGTCGCATAGTTCCCATCAATCAACGCCACTACCATCTGCCCGTTCTCAGCAGTTTTTTGCGAAGCCACGATGATGATGTCGCCGTCCTGAATATTCTCCTCAATCATGGAATCGCCGCGCACTCGAAGAGCGAAGGTGCGACCGCGACCAATCATGTCGCGAGGAGTGGCAACAGTGTCGTGGGAAAGAATGGCTTCTATCGGTTGGCCAGCGGCTACCAGTCCAAGCAGGGGAATTTCGTTATCACTGCTGTTGTCATCTTGCGGAATGAGTTCAATGCCCCGACTGACATTGGGAATTCGCTTGATGAGACCCTCGCGTTCCAACGCCGCGAGGATGCTGTGAACGCTTGCCGAAGAACTCATTTTAAAGTGCTTGCCGATCTCCGCAATCGTGGGCGGTTGTTTGTTGGCTTCCAGATACCTCGCGATGAATTCATAGACGTGTTTCTGGCGAGCAGTTACAGCCATTATAAATTTCCTCTCTTGTTTCACTCGGAACAGTATGCTAGATTTTCGGCCCTAGCGAAAATCGTGCGAATATTAGCGAATGAAATGAGATGAGTCAATGAGGAAAGCAAATAGCGAACAGCAAACAGCGAACACGAACAGCGAACAGCCGAAAGTTTTGCTGCGGCTACAAAGCTCAAAGTACAAAGTACAAAGTACAAAGCACAAAGCACAAAGCACAAAGTTCGCCAGTTTCAATGCATAGAACCAAGCACACTCTCTCTCTGGCTGTTCGCTGTGTGCTGTTTGCTGTTCGCTAAATATTGATCATGAGAGCTGCATTTTCAAAAGCCCAATTCGAATCCGAGTTGACCAGTCGTTTTGGCACGGTAATCAAGCCACGTGAAAAAATTCCGTCAGCCGTAATCTCAACGGGGATTACAGAAGTTGACGCGCTGAGCGGAGGTTTGCCGCGGGGGGCTATTACCGAGATCTATGGCCCAGCGTCTTCCGGACGGACCACATTAATTCTTTCTACTCTGGCGATGGCTACCAATCGGGAAGAGGTTTGTGCAGTAGTTGATACGAATGATTCTTTCCATCCAGCTTCAGCGGCAAGTGCCGGAGCTTGTTTGGATCGCGTGTTGTGGATGCGTTGTGGTTCCAGGCTCGAGCATGCATTCAAAGCAACGGATCTGTTGTTACAGGGAGGCGGATTTGGTTTGGTGGTCCTTGATCTGGGCGAGGTTCCGTCTCAGGATTCAAAGCGAATTATTTCATCCTGGTGGTATCGCTTTCGTCGGGTAGTGGAAAACACGGCAACGACGTTTGTTGTGATCGCCCAGGATTCGTGTGTGCGATCCTGTGCGTCGCTTACTTTGAAAATGATCAGTAGCACTGATGCCTGGTCCACTACGAGTTTACGATCTGGATTAGGCGCCACTGATAAATTTCCAGCAGCCGTGGGCACTAATAATCACTTTCATATCACCCCTTCTCATTCCCATCTGCTTACGGGCACACAGCTTCAGCTCGAACGCCAAAAACCAACTTTCGCGACCGAGCGCGTGAGCACCTTTGTATGCAAGATTGCCCAATAATTTACTCGACCCCCGCTTCTAAACTTCGCTTGACAGTCTTCGTTGATTTTCGTTAATCTTCGCCCACTGGTTTTTTTTGGACGTCTGTTTGGACGTCTGTAGGACAGGCATTCCTGCCTGTCTTGGCCATCGCATTCCATTGGTTTGAGAAAGCCGGTGGGATCGCAGGCAGGAATGCCTGTCCTACAAGATCATGTTTGCTTGTATTCATGCAAAAAAGATTGGTGCTGAGGTCTCGTTGCCGGAGTTCGCCTATGCCTTCTCACCCGTGGTTGAAGAGACCGAAATTGGAACCGTGGTTATAGATGTGGAAGGGTGTGAGCTTCTTTTTGGCTCGGCATACGAACTGGCAAATGAAATAGCAAGACGCGCTGTTATGGGAAAAAATTCTGGGGGGTTGGAATCCAAGGTGAATGTTGCAGTCGCAGCCAATCCTGATGCGGCAATTTTCGCGGCGAAGTTTTACCAGGGGATAAGTTTTATTTCCCCAGGCGAAGAACTCGCGGGTTTGGGAAGTATTCCGATCTCAAATCTCAGATCGCAGATATCAAAGTTAAAGACAGAAGCGAAAACAGATTCGAAAGCAGGTGCAAAAGTACAAGCAGAAGTTCAGTCACAAGCAACCATGCAATCAAAGCCAGAAGCAGCCCCGGCGCTAGTAGCTCCGGCGACGGTAAAAAGATCGAAATCAAAGTCAGGTAAAAACGCACTGGAGACATTGGACTTTGGACATTGGACTTTAGACGAACGCCAGCTCGATGAAATTCTGGAAACGTTACGTCTTTGGGGCATTCAAACTTTTGGTGAATTTGCCGCATTGCCGGTAAGTGGAATATCCGAGCGCCTGGGCCAGATAGGTGTGAAACTCCAGCAACTTGTGGCGGGTAAAAGCCAGCGCCAATTAAAAGTGAACCAGCCGGCGCCTGTTTTTGCTTACTCGCTTGAGCTTGATTATCCGCTCGCAGAACTCGAACCACTCTCCTTCATTTTTGCTCGTTTGCTCAACCAACTTTGCGCAACCTTGAATGCTTATGCCCTCGCTACTAATGAATTGCGAGTGCAATTGAAGCTTGAAAATCTTGAGTTGCACGAACGAGTTTTACATCTTCCCCACCCCATGCGCGACAGCAAAGTTTTTCTGAAGTTGTTGCTGCTCGATACGGAGATGCACCCACCGGCATCGGCCGTCATCGGGGTCTCAATTAGTTGTGAGCCGGTCAAGCCGCGGTTTTTGCAGAATGGACTTTTTATTCCCCTGGCGCCTGAACCTGCAAAGTTGGAACTCACACTATTGCGCTTAACCAAATTGCTGGGGGCGGAAAATGTTGGTGCTCCAGAGTTGATAAACACCCATCGTCCGGATGCATTTCGCATTAAGAGATTTGCTCTTAGAGAAAAAGTAAAAAATAAACGCGATCGTAAACAAGTCCGGCAGTCGGATCTTAAGCCGCAGCAATGCCAGCTTGGTTTTCGTGCCTTTCGTCCACCCTTGCGGGCCATGGTTGAAGTAACAAATGGACATCCGACGCAGATTAGTGCCTGGGGCAAGAAGTTGAGCGTATACGGAAAAGTGGTGCGGCTCGCCGGTCCGTGGCGCACGACCGGTGATTGGTGGCGTTCCGATAACTGGGCGAGAGATGAGTGGGACGTGGCAATCGAAAGTGGTAGAGGCGCTTATAGCCGAGCAGCTGGGTCTAGCCAGGCGCTTTATCGAATCTATCGCGAATTGGCAAATGGTTCCTGGTTTGTTGAAGGAAGTTACGATTGAAGAGATGTCTTACGTTGAATTACATGCGCGATCTGCATTCAGTTTTCTGGAAGGCTCGTCAGTTCCGGAAGAGTTGATCGCGGCAGGTGCGAAATATCAAATGCCGGCAATGGCTTTGCTCGATCGCAATGGCGTTTATGGGGCGCCGCGTTTTTACCTGGCTGCAGTGAAGAACGAAATGAAGGCGCATATCGGGGCTGAAATATCAGTAAGAGTCCAAAGTCCAAAGTCCAAAGTCCAAAGTCATGAGGCCCAATCAGACATTGGACATTGGACATTGGACTTTGGACATAGTTCCGTCGTTACCATTCCGGTTTTGGTTCGCAATCGCACTGGTTACCAGAATCTTTGCCGCTTAATCACGTTGATGAAACTGCGTGTGCCCAAGCATGCGCCACCGGGTGAATGTTCAGTAACGGCTGAAGAGTTGGCTGAATATGCGGAAGGCCTAATCTGTCTAACCGGAGTGGAAGATGGCCCGTTGCTCGCTGCCGGGTCGGCGCAACGCTCTGCCGAATGGTTGATTGAGATTTTCGGCAAGGGGAATGTCTATGCCGAGCTGCAACGGCATTTCAATCGTGCGGATGAAGCACGCAATCAGCTGGTAGTCGAAATAGCTCAACGTCTCAACTTACCCTTGCTCGCCACCAACGGTGTGTGCCATGCAACTACCGCGCAACGTGAGCTTGCCGACGTCTTCACCTGCTTAAGAAATCACGTGCAATTTGAAAAAGCAGGCCGGCTCCTGGCGATCAATAGCGAACGTCATTTGAAACCGGCGAAGACAATGGAGGATTTGTTTGCAGATTTTCCAGAAGCAATTGCCAACACCCTGGAACTTTCATCACGGCTGGAATTTTCGCTGAAAGATCTCGGTTATGAGTTTCCTAAATACCCGGTGCCGGCAGGGGAAACAATGACGTCGTTTCTGCTCAAGCGCACCGAGGATGGCGCGCGATCCCGTTACGATGGTAAGCATGGCCGGCCGACTTACGAGCGGGCCTGGAAGCAGATTGATCGTGAATTACGGCTGATTGGAAAACTCAAACTAGAAGGTTACTTCCTGATCGTTTGGGACATAGTTCGCTTTTGTAAGCAGGAGGGAATCTTAATCCAGGGCCGTGGTTCAGCCGCCAATAGCGCAGTTTGCTATTCCCTGGGAATCACGGCAGTTGATCCCGTCGGCATGGAACTTTTGTTTGAACGTTTTCTTTCTGAAGAACGAGGCGAATGGCCAGACATCGACCTCGATCTGCCCAGCGGTGATCATCGTGAGCGAGCGATTCAGTATGTCTATGAGCGATATGGAAAACATGGCGCCGCGATGACTGCCAACGTGATCACTTACCGTGGGCGGTCGGCTGCTCGTGAAGTTGGGAAAGTGCTCGGATTTGATGATGAGGTGCTGGGTAGATTGTCCGGGTTGGTACACACCTGGGAGTGGAAAGATCCGAAGGATTCTACTGAACGACAATTTCGTGAAGCTGGTCTGGATTTGCGCGATGCGAGGATCCGGAAGTTTTTCGAACTCTATCAAATGGTCCAGGATCTGCCGCGCCATCTGGGACAACATTCCGGTGGCATGGTGATTTGTCAGGGACAACTCGATTCAGTAGTACCGCTCGAGCCCGCGGCTATGCCCGGACGAGTGGTAGTGCAGTGGGACAAGGAAGATTGTGCTGATCTCGGATTGATTAAAGTCGATCTACTCGGTCTCGGCATGATGGCGGTGCTGGAAGATTCGATTAAGTTGATCCGCTCTGCTTATAAGGAAGAAGTTGATCTTTCTCAACTGCCGCAAAATGACGCGACCGTATATGACGCTTTGCAGAAAGCGGACACGATCGGAATGTTTCAGGTTGAAAGCCGGGCCCAAATGTCTTGCTTGCCCCGACTAAGGCCCGAGAAGTTTTACGACATTGTGGTCCAGGTGGCGATTATTCGCCCGGGCCCAATTGTCGGCAACATGGTTCATCCCTTTCTGAAGCGACGACAAGGACGCGAGGTAGTTACTTATCCACATCCGAAACTCGAGCCGATCTTAAAACGCACGTTGGGAGTGCCTTTATTTCAAGAGCAGTTGTTAAAAATGGCGATGGTCTGCGCAGATTTTTCGGGAGGTGAGGCAGAAGAGTTGCGGCGGGCCTTCGGTTTCAAAAGATCTGAGGCACGCATGAAAGAGATTGAAGTTAAGTTGCGACGCGGCATGGCGCGCAATGGAATTACAGCTAAAGCTCAGGACCAGATCGTGAAGTCAATTACTTCGTTTGCGTTGTATGGTTTTCCCGAATCACATGCTGCCAGCTTTGCCTTGATTGCGTATGCCAGCGCTTATTTAAAGTGCCATTACCTGACAGCCTTTACCGCCGCGATTCTTAATAATCAGCCGATGGGTTTCTACCAACCATTTACCTTGATCAAAGACGCACAGCGTCATGGGTTGAGAGTAAGACCTGCCGATGTGATGCGATCGGAGTGGTTATGTACGATTGAGGAAGAAATACCGCTGGAGGCTGAGACTGGGGGAGAGGGAGATGCGGAGAGTTATATGCTGGACCTGACTTCTATGAAGAGTCATACCACCAAGACCCTATCCCCGCGTCATCGCGTCACCACGTCTCCGCATCTCGTCCTCCGACTTGGGTTGAAATACGTAAAGGGGCTTCGTGAACAAGCAGGTCAGGCGATCGTTCACGAACGTAATAAATTCCCATTCTTAAGTATTGATGATCTATCTAATCGAGTACCGGAACTGCGCAGAGATGAGTTGAGAAAATTAGCCGCAGTGGGCGCATTGAATTTTATTCAAAGCGAAGGAAGTCCAAGGTCCAGGGTCCAAAGTCCAAAGTCGAAGACGAATATCAAAACTCAAACTAAGTCATTGGACGTTGGACACACGCATCGTCGCGATGCTTTATGGCAAGTCGAGCGAGTCGCGCGCTCTCCGGGACCGCTTTATCAGGAACTTCAGGAAAGGGACGATAGTTCACCTCTGTTACCAATGACTGTGACTGAAAGGATGGCTGCAGATTTTCGCGGTTCGGGGTTAACTATTGGACAACATCCAGTGGCCTTTCATCGTGATGAACTGAGAAAGCTCGGAGCCACCAAAGCCACTGATACCTATCTAATGCGAAATGGCTCGCGGGTAATAGTCGGCGGGTGGGTGATTGTTCGGCAACGACCGGGAACGGCAAAAGGATTTGTGTTCCTTACATTGGAAGATGAAACCGGAGTCAGCAATATAATCATCACACCACAACTCTTTGATAAAAACCGTCTGTCGCTGGTAAAACACCCTTTCCTGCTAATTGAAGGGATCTTGCAAAACCAGGACAACGTAGTTTCCGTAAAAGCCAGGAAGATTAGGCCCCTCTCCATAAAGGTCGCGGCCGCCGCCTCACACGACTTTCATTGACCAACTGAAAACCACCTTGATTTAAAACTATGAACGGATAGAATTGCTTCACAGTCAGCCTGGAACAAGCACTAAATCACATCGCATCCTCGCGAGATGTCCGCAATTCTCAAGAAGCGAAATCCGCTGAAAAGTTCTAAAAGCAATTGAGCGATTCCTAAGGCAGTCAACGATCTTTGTAATCCACTACCCCCAACCAAGGAGAAATTTACATGAAGATAAACTATCTTGCCGTCATTGTTTCGGCGGTCATTCATTTCATGATCGGTGGCTTATGGTACGGACTGATCTTTGGTGCCAAGTTTATTGAACTAATTGGCTGGTCTCCGGAAAAGCTGCACCAGGTAGGCAGTCAGAACCATACCAAGGAGTACATCTTCGCCTTTCTTTCATCCCTGGTGTTGGTTTATATCCTCGCTCACTTCATTCAGTACACCAGGGCCAAAGGCGTTGTCGATGGTATGCAAACCGCTTTTTGGCTTTGGCTCGGATTTGTCGCGACTACGCAACTTGCCACCGTTGTCTTCGAGGAACGAAGCCTAGGACTCTACTTTCTTAACATTGGCTACCAGCTAGTGGCGGGTTTGATCACTGGAGCACTGCTCGCTGCATGGAAACCGCAAGGTGCCACAGATGCCGCAACCCAGCCGGCGTAAGTCTTGATGAGAAGGGCAGCTTACCAACGCAGAGCTGTGCACAATTGCCCGATATTAAGTTTCTTGATCAAGGCGCTGACCAATTCTGATGAGCAGGGTTATTTTATAGCAACTGCAGCTGAGCGCGGATCTCTTTAGTGGGTTCTGTGGAGCAGTGCGTGGTTCCGTCAGTGCTCAAAACGCGGAACTTAAGCTGACTTCGTGGCATGTTTAGGTGGGGATTCCAGCAGGCCTTGAACGACCTGCGCTACTTGAGAAAGTGGTTTTGGTTTCCGCAGGAAGGCGTCGGCACCACACTGTCGTGCTTCATCTTCCATTTCGGCAGAACCATAGGCGGTGAGTACTATGATCCGAGTTTCGGGATAACGCCGGTGTACCAACTTGATGATTTCGAGGCCATCAGGGTTCCTGTTAACCCCTAGCCTGAGATCCTGAATCAGAACCTTGTAGTCCGTATTCTCAATCAGCCTTTCAGCCTCATCCATATCACGAGCGGTATCGACTTGATAACCGTGGTGCTGGAAGTATTCACTCATTGAGAAGCAGATAGACTCTTCATCGTCCACGATCAGCAAGCGCGGAAGTGCGATTGGCTTCTCTTCATCGTGGCCGCCCAACATGCGCCGCAATCGACCCGATACTCTTCTCAGTGTTCCGATGCGAGTTTCTCTCACGATTTTCACTTTGCGCAAAAAAGGCCAACGGCGCCGGGGAGAGGACCCCTCTTCCACTAGTTAGAATCAACAAACCTGATCTGGGCAGTAATTCAGGCAGCTTATTTTGATTCCAAGCGGGACTCCACTATTTATTCGACGGCCGTGACACTGGAATCCGGAACGATTAGGGGACGGTCATAGGTCACCGTTAGCCCTGATTAAATCGTGCTTAAACTCTTCGTCCATCAGAGAACACAGCTTGAGCCAATCTGCGCAGATCAAGGGGCATCTGTACAGGTCGATAACGTTCCTGAGTTGGGCGATGGGCGGCGAGGAGGTGGAGTTCAGTTGCGCAGAAGCCACAATCATCCAAGTGTTGACTGATCTGATCAGCAGCGTTTTTGGATGACAATTCTCCGCAACTAAAAAGAACCAAAAGCTCGGTTGATGGACACCTGCGCGTCTTGGTGAATGCGTTTCCCCTGCCAGAACTCATCATTGAACTCCTCGAAACGCGCCGGTGATTTGATGAGACCAGGCAGGGGACCCAGTAGGACAAGAATTGTGTATAGCTCTGCCCGACCCAGATGCTATATCGCTATAGCAGCCCGCACATTAGGCCGTGGTGGAACCAGTCGGACCGAACTACCAGAGACAGAGCGCGAGGCTGGCTTGGTGATGATGTAAAGCAACACTTCACAAACCTCGCGCGTACCTGTTCCGATGGTATTGCCCCTTTCATCCTGGAGGGCGTAAATCTTGCCATCTATGTCCAAGGGAAGAATCATTGGTTTTGTGTACATCTAAACTTCTCCCCAGCCGCCCGCTTGGTGCGGGCGGCTTCTACAATACTCGGGGCAACCCTAACTAACTGGGTCGCCTATTCGGATTTGCGGAACCGACGGCGAACCATACCCGCAGCTCCGGCTAGACCAGTTCCCAACAGCAATAAGCTGGCAGGCTCTGGTACTGGTGTCACAATGTATTCGGCAGTTCTGTCATCGCCAGCCTGGGGCAGCACTCCGCTCACAAATAGCGAGAACTGAGTAACTGGGGCTGTGATAACGACCGAAAATGTGAAGCTGGCGCCAACGGGAATGCTGACCGTTGGGCTGGTCATGGCCCCGCCATTCAATGACACTCGGAAATCCCAGGGATTCTCGTTTTCATTGAAGACGGTGACTTGGAACACGTCGCCAGCGACACCGCGCGCCGCAAAGGCAATACCGCTTTCGACGAACTGGGCACCGATTGTGGTTCCCGGCCATGCCACGGTATAGCGTCCATTGGCTTGGTTAACGTAACCCGCACCACCCGTGTTGGTGATGACGGTCAAACTTGCAGCTTCAGCTGGCGTCAGACCAATGGTATCAGCCGAAGCTGAAACACTGGCTACCGCCACTAAGGCAAGAATCATTAGAACTTTTCGCATTTACTTTCTCCTTGTTCAGTTAGGGTTTGAGCCCTATGCCTTATTGAGACCGACTCCAACTCTGGGCTTCTGTAGATCTATGTAATGCTTTCAGATCTATTTCGAAAATTGGCCAAATCCGTGAGAGCGGTTGCGGGCAAACGCGAGGCTCTAACAATTTGGGCCAACGATTCTCTCGGTCTCATTAGCGAGAGCTACGTGTAGATTGGCACGGGCGGTCTAAGAGCAAACGTGGGGCCACAGAATTCATGTTGGGTCGCCTGTGGAAAACCTAACTATCACAGGTGTTTGGAGGAGGTTAAAGGGAAGGGCCCAGCATGGCGTCTGAGATTCAGACCGGCGTTCTAGACTACAGACGCCTCAAGCGAATCCCAATTATTTAATGGAGCCAGATGAGAAGCTCGGGAAAGCGGGCGTGCTCTGAAAAGGAGCAGGCGGCGCTTATGATTAT
Organism: Blastocatellia bacterium; assembly: GCA_031399105.1. Taxonomy (GTDB): domain Bacteria; phylum Acidobacteriota; class Blastocatellia; order Pyrinomonadales; family Pyrinomonadaceae; genus PSRF01. The sequence goes on from JANNON010000559.1 coordinate 10,125, forward strand.
CCGCAGTTCAGCCCGGAACCAGCACTTGAGAGGAACACTCTATGTGGGTAAGTGGAGTGTTGGGCGGGTACCATTAGAGGTCTTCCACATGTCTTAAAACTAAGCCGAGCCGCCAGCTATGAATAGCGGGCGGCTCGAGGTGTTACGACGATTAAACTGGGACCTTATTCGGACTTGCGGAACCGCCGCCGAACCATTCCAGCGGCCCCGGCTAAACCAGTTCCCAGCAGCAGCAAGCTGGCAGGTTCCGGTACGGGTGTTACAACATATTCGGCCGTTCGGTCATCGCCGGCTTGGGGGAGGTTTCCGGCCACACGCAGAGTGAACCCAGTGACGGGCCCTGTAACGACTATGGAAAACGTAAAGCTTGCTCCCACCGCGATGCTCTGAACGCCACTGGTCTGGCCAGTGCTCAGGCCGATCTGGAAGAACCAGGGATTCTCGTTCTCATTGAAGACGGTGATCTGGAACGTATCACCGGCGACACCTCTCGCCGCGAAAGCGACACCACTGTCGACGAGTTGAAGACCATTCACGGTGCCCGGCCAGCAACGGTGTATCTTCCGTTAGCCTGATTGATATAGCTTGCGCCACCAGTATTGCTGATAACGGTAAGACTTGCTGCTTCGGCTGGCGTCAAGCCAATGGTGTCTGCGGAGGCTGAGACACTAACTGTTACCAGTAAAGCTAGAATAATTTAACCTTTTCTCATGACTTTCTCCTCGTCGAGTTAGGGGTTAAGTCCAAGCAGAAAGAGACCGTCTTAGGGCTCTCGGGTATTCCCAGACCGGGTGGTAGCTGGTAGATCTCTTTCACAGACTTGGGCGTGGTCAAACGAGACTCTGGACAAGTGCGGGATCCGAACGACTTCAGAAGTTCTCCGGGTCAACTAGCGAGGTTCACCTGGCGAGAACTACTTTGGATTGGCACGTGCGCAAATTGCGAGCAAGACTTCGGCCACGCGGAATTTGACGGGTAGAGAGGATAAACTCCCCGTTTCACAGTGGATTTTGAATGGAAGGCAGAGACTGTTTGTTCAATGGTCTGTAAGTCAGACCAACGTTCTCTAGACTCTAGAGGAGTTGATGTGGTGCTTTTTGATCTTTTGGTAGAGTGAACTTCGTGGTATTCCCAAACGCTTCGCGGCTCTCTCGACGCGACCGTTCTCCTCGCGTAGAACTCTTTCGATCTGCTGCTTCTCAAGTTCAAGCAATGTCAAATTAGCGTCAAAGACCGGGGCTCGGCTGCCACTGTGTCCATCGAAGTGCAATTCTTTCAAAGTGATGTTTTTCTGTTCACTTAGCAATACCGCACGTTCGATTACGTTACGGAGCTCACGAACGTTTCCCGGCCACGAATACGCCTGAAGGGCCTTGATAGAGTCCGCTTCCAGACGGATATCTCCGCGGCCAAGATCAGCCGAGAACTTCTCCAACATGTATTCCGCCAGGATTGGAATATCGTCAACGCGCTCTCGCAATGCGGGGAAGCTAAGAGGAATTGTGCTAATGCGAAAATAGAGATCATCGCGGAATCGCTTCTCACGAACCAGTTGTCCAATGTCCTGATGCGTGGCCGCGATCAATCGGACATCGACTTGCCTGTCACGGATATCACCGACCCTTCGAAATCTCTTGTCCTCAAGGACCTTCAACAACTTTGGCTGGATCTGCAGATCAACATCACCAATCTCATCGAGAAAAATCGTGCCTCGATGGGCCACTTCAAACAGTCCTTGCTTAGAAGATGTTGCGCTTGTGAACGCGCCCTTTTCGTGCCCGAACAGTTCCGTCTCGAGCAATTCCCGCGAAAGTCCTGCACAGTTAAGGTCCACAAATGCTTCATCCGCTCGAGGGCTGTTTTCGTGAAGCCAGCGAGCGAGCACACCTTTGCCGCTACCGGTTTCACCCAGAATTAGGACAGGACTTTCGGTAGCAAGTACCTTCTTGGCCTGCTCGGATAATGCGTGAATCGCTGTACTGGTCCCAATAAATGGGTTTACTGCGCTCCGATGCTGTTGGGAACGACTGGCTAACTGTTTTTGATGATTTCTTTGGTTCGCCAATAGCCGTTCGAGGATTACAAGTAATGCCGGCAGCTCCAGAGGCTTAGTTAGGAACTGTTCAGCGCCCTCCTTGATGGCTCGCACGGCCAAGTCGATCGAACCGTGGGCGGTGAGAATCAGCAGCGGAATATCAGCATCTATCTCTTTTAACCTGGGCAGCAAATCCAGTGCGGTGCCATCAGGCAGCATGTAATCCGCGATGACGATATCCGGGCGCGAGCTTCTGAAAATTTGTTGAGCCTCGCGGCAGCTTTCAGCCTCATCGATGTTGAACCCGTGCAGCTCCAGAAAGTCGCGTACACCGAAACGCAGACCGGGCTCATCATCGATCACAAGGATGCGGTTTCTAGCCATTGCTGTGCTCCAGATCTTCCTTTAGTGGGAATCGGGCAGTCATGCACGCTCCACAGTCAGCATTGTTGGCAGCAATGAGCTTACCCCCATGTTCACTCATAATTCTATGTGCGATGGCCAGTCCCAGGCCGGTACCGCCGCGCCGCTTCGAATAGAAGGGTTCGAAGATCATTGGCAAATCCTCATCTGAGATGCCGGGTCCAGAATCCCTAACAATACAGTCCAGCCATGCGAGAGTGCCTTCCTGAACACTCCGAGCTTCGACTGTTACCTGACCGCCCGTTTCAGAGTGCTGAATGGCGTTCTCAATCAAGTTTACAAAAACCTTGGAGAGCCGGCGACGGTCTACCAGCACCGGAGGTAACTCGCCAATTATGCTGCTGGACAGTTTTACGTTTGCCACTTCCGCCGCGGGAAGACAGGAGCGCAGGCATTTCCCGATGACCTCGGTCAATGAAGCCGGGAAAAACTCTCCCTTGAAAGGCTTACCGTACTCCAACAGTTCTTCCATTAGGATCGTCAGCCGCCCGACTTCATCTCGCAGTACGTTTGTATATCGCAAGTAGTCAGTGCGGTCATTGAAGCGAGTCTCGAACGCATCCAGTATGGACGAAATGCCAAACAGAGGATTTCTCACCTCATGCGCGACTCCAGCGACCAGCGAGCCGAGCAATGACATCATCTCGCTCTGGCGCAGTGAAGCTTCAAGTTCAGTTCTCTTGGTAATGTCTTGAGCGATGAGAATAGCGCGCTCTCCCGCCGAGCCGAACTCGTTAATCAGGTACAGCGTGATGGCCCAGGTCTTACCGGTGACGTCGTCGCGAACTTCGGCGGAAGTGGAAGCGCCCTGGCCGCGGATTGTCTTAATTAGCTCAGCGGCTTTGTGCCAGGGCTGGCTCGACCCCAAGTCCGAGATCTCGCGGCCAAGTATTTTCTCGCTCTCAAGTCCAGCAATCTCTTCAGCAACCTGATTAAGACGACGAATGCGACCTTCGAGATCAACGATCAGAACTGGAAAGTCGATTGCGTTGAAGGTCTGCCGCCATTCCATTGCGGAATGCTGCAGCGTCGCATGCATCCTTTGTTGCTTCTCATCGAGGAGCTTTCTTTCCGTAACATCGCTTGCGATAACAAGTCGGGCCTTGCGTCCTCCGAACATCAGGGGATGCGAAGTTAGCTCAACATAGATACTGCTGCCATCTTTTCGCTGATGACGCCAGGGACTTGAAATCACTGGTTCATCAAGCCCGGCAGCCGTTTTGATGATCAAGGCCGGAATCTCTTCATGAGAACGAAGGTCCCCGATATTCATGCGCTGGAATTCTTCGCGAGAGTAGCCGTAGGTGGTGACAGCCGCTTCATTTACCGCCAAAAAGGCCATGGTTTCTTCGTCATAAACCCAAATCGGCTGCGGTGTGGATTCGAACAGCAGCCGGTAGCGCTCTTCCGATTCGCGCAGCTCAAGTTCGATTAGCTTTCTGTCGGTAATGTCGCGCGCCATCCCACGCAGGCCAACCGTTTCGCCCAGCCGATCTGTTATTTTCGAAGTTAGAATTTCAAGCCAACGTTCCCGTCCTGATCCGTCCTGGGCTGCGAACTGATAGCTGAAATTATCGTCCTCCGCTAACTCCTGAACCGAGGGCAGCACAACTTCAAACACCTCCGAGAACAGCATTCCCATCAGGGCGTCCGCGCCGCGTCCAAGAAACTGGGTGCCGGCCGCGTTGATACTTGTGATTCTTCCCTGCAAATCCTGGGTAAAGATAATATCGCTGGCATGTTCTACGAGGTCGCGATAGCTGGCCTCGAGCTTGGAACGTTCAAGCAGTCGCGAGACCTTTGCAATCAGACGTGTTGAATCAAAAGGTAACTCGAGGTAATCATCGGCTCCCGAGCGAAGACCTTCAACTACGCTGGCAGTGTCTTTTCGGTGTGCGGTTACCAGCAGGATTGGAGTACTGCGGAGCGCCTCGTCCTGCCGGATGAGCCGGCAGAATTCCATGCCGTTTACTTTAGGCATTGAAACATCGCTAATAACCACATCAGGATGCTTCTGTTTGGCCACCTCAAACGCCTCTTTGCCATCCTCGGCCGTGAAGACTGAATAACCAGCTTTGCGCAGCAGGCTATCCATCAAACTCAGTTGCTCCGGGGTGTCATTGACGATGAGAACGGAGTCACCCTCGTGCCCATTTTGAGAATGCTCGACCCGCTGCATTGCTGTACTTTCTTCGGCCATACGGTCGTTTGCTTGTTTTCAGAACGAACTAGAGAGTTTCAAATCAAGAGACTTGCGGATTGTTGGCGATTCTCGAACCCGGGGGTGATGAGATCGACTGGATGACAAGGTTGCCTTGTTGTGCGCGGGAGTATAACACAAGGCCTCGCGCTGCAATTGATAGAATCTCTTCATCTTATTGACGCCGCGAGCCCGAACAAGAGCTGAACGGCAAAGTCCACTTAAGAACAAAATCCTGTTGACTACTATCTAAGCAGTGCTATTAACATCCTTTTTCCGCGATAAGGCGACGAATCTGGAAACTTTTTTGAAGGATGGAGCGGTATAAGCCGCGAGGCCCTTCCGGTAAACGAGTCAGGCACGTTATGAATCCAAGCTGGACTCAACGAATCGTCTGTTGAAAGGACCGAGACTAAGATCATGGAAAACTGGTATTGCAGATCTACAGGTACGGCAAGGGGAGTTCTGATTGTGGCTCTTTTAGCAGTCTCATTCGCAGCCTGCAAAGGTCAGTCAGGAAAGCTGAGTTTTTCGGGCAGTCAGCCTACTCCTCAACCGAATGTGTCCAGCTCAACGATTGCGCAGAATTCCTACGCCGATGTGGTCAGCCGCGTTTCGCCAGCAGTCGTCACCGTACATTCCACTGAGCGCGGTAGAACAGCGCAGCAGTTTCCTTTTTCGAATGACCCGTTTTTCCGCGACTTCTTCGGCGACCGGGCACCGCAGCAACAGACACCGCGGCGAGTACAAGGCATAGGGTCGGGAGTGATCGTGAGCTCAGATGGCTACGTGTTGACTAATCACCATGTGGTTGATGGTGCGATCGAAATCAGAGTCGAGACTACGGATAACCGCACTTTCGTTGCAAAACTCGTCGGATCGGACCGGCCGAGCGACCTGGCGGTCTTGAAAATCGAAGCCCGGGACTTGCCTGTTCTAACCCTGGGCGACTCAGACAAAGTAAGAGTGGGAGATATCGTCCTTGCAGTGGGCAACCCACTTGGAATCGGACAGACAGTGACTGCGGGAATCATCAGCGCGAAGGGACGTGCCACCGGCTTGAGCGATGGCAGTTTTGAAGATTTTCTACAGACTGATGCATCGATCAACCGAGGTAATTCAGGAGGCGCGCTGGTTAACACGTCGGGTGAATTGATTGGAGTTAACTCTCAGATTCTTTCTCCCTCCGGAGGAAGTATTGGAATCGGTTTTGCCATTCCTTCAAACATGTCGCGCATGGTCATGGATCAACTGGTTAAGACCGGTAAAGTAAGACGCGGGATGATTGGAGTCACAATTCAGTCGATCACTCACGACCTGGCTGCCAGTCTGAACTTGCCGGCAGCGCGCGGCGCACTCGTAAGCTCCGTTTCGCCGAATGGGCCAGGAGAAAAGGCCGGAATCAAGAGCGGCGACGTCATCATCGCTATCAACGATCAAACAATCATTGATAGCAACACACTCAGAAACATTGTTGCGAGTACGACCCCGGGCACATCGGTTAGCGTTACGTTCCTGCGCGATGGCCGCGAACAGAAAGTTAATGTGATTCTGGCAGAGCTGCCGGCCCAACAAGCTCAGCGAAGTGACGACGACGGTTCCGGTGGGTCACCGAGCGTCGGTAAATTCGGGTTAACTCTCGAACCGCTTACTGCTGAACTGGCTTCTCGATTGGGTTTGTCGGCGGCTGACCGGGGACTAGTCGTCACCAAAGTTGAGCCCGGGGGCTCAGGCGCCGAGGCGGGAATACGCGAAGGAGACTTAATTCAGGAAGTAAATCGGCAACCGGTTCGCACGATTGCAGATTTCACTGCAGCCCAGCAACGTTCTGGAACAAGGCCCGCCTTGATGCTGGTTAGGCGGCGCGAGGCGACGATCTATTTAACCTTACGGCCGGCGCCGTAACTCTTGAGCTGCAAAGCGAGCGGGCCGCACGGTAATCCTTGGCGCAGCGATCATTGGGCCAACAAAGGGATTTCTATTTGAGCTTATGCACCCAACTGCCGCGAGCTATTGCTTGCGGCGGTTCTTTTTTTGGCAAACGTCGTCGCGGGCGCTCACTGCTTCAAATCTCAAACATGAGATCTGAGATCTGAGATCTGAGATCTGATATTTGAGACTTGAGACCCTGAGACCTGAGACTTGAATCCAAGCCTTGAGCCCGCCTTCGCTTGACCTCGTCACCCACGCGCAGGTACGTTGCCCCTCAAGCTCTACCAACATCTCTGAGAACAACCCAGGAGGAGTCCACATGGACGACACCGCTTCGGAAACGTCGCCTCTGTTTGATCGCAGACCGTGGGGAACGTTCACGGTGCTCGATGAGGGTCAGGATTTTAAGGTCAAGCGAATTGAAGTCTTGCCTGGCAAGCGCCTGAGCTATCAAAAACATTCACAGCGAGCTGAGCACTGGGTTGTGGTGCAAGGCACCGCAAAGGTAACACTCGACGACCGCGACATCGTTGTGCCTGTGGGCCAGGCGATTGACATTGCCATCGGAGCTGCGCACCGAGTCGAAAACACTTCTGACGAACTTCTGGTCTTCATTGAAGTACAACGCGGGGGCTATCTCGGTGAAGACGACATCGTGCGTCTGCAGGACGATTTTGGGAGGACAGGAACTAACACTTAAGAAGTTGATTGGTGAATGCCGAAATGATCCCGCACGTGCTGAGGCAGTTGCGTCACTCACCACGCCTCCGGCAAGTTGAAAGCCCCAATCATTTGTATACCCGCTTTGATTCTCAGCCGATCGAAATTGAGCATCCTGCAGCACAGCCGATCTGGCATACGCGATTGCATGGTGGCTTTACTTCATGGCGAAAGCCTTTGTCAGAACGCTCCCATCGCTTTCAACCCATCCTGCTTTGCAAAAAAAAGCACAACCATCAACTGTTGCTCGCAGAAGCTAACGATTGGCGAAACAATCAGAACCGTAAGCGGTTGCGACTGGTTCGCTACGCTAGCTTCAACCGGTTTGATGGAACTCTTTGATACTTGTGTCCGGTCGCGTGCTTCTTTGGAATCCGACCGCTTGCGGTGCTGATTTTCTCCCACGCCTTCGTTCACTATTGTGCAAGTTCTCCCATCCAAAACATTCCGAGTTCAGTTGACGTAAAGCTTCGAACCAGACTTTCAGTAGTGCTCGGCTAGTGTGTTGGTCAGACTGTACAGGGGCAATGAAGTCAGTACCGAAACGCGGTAGCGTCGGGTCACTGCTGCGGTATCAACTGTCAGAGTTCCTGCTTTAACTCGCCGGCAGACCCGACGCTACCGCGTTTCGGTACTGACTTTATTGCCACTCCGTCCCAAAATGGCCCAACGACTAAACTGCAATCGGCCGTTAGCAACACACTAACGAGCACTACCGTGCTGCGATCGAACCTGAGATTCTAATGGACAACTCTGCACCAACCTTGAACGGCGAGCCCGTAGTGACTGATCAGGATCAACGACCTGAAAGCCTATGGTCCGCGGTCCGCGAATCACTGCGCGGCACACACCGCAACTACACCGTTGGACCAATCGGGCGATCGATTGTGGTGCTCGCGATTCCGATGGTGCTCGAGATGCTGATGGAAAGCGTCTTTGTCGTCGCCGATATCTACTGGGTCGCCCATCTGAACAACGCTGATGCAGTGGCGACAGTGGGCTTGACCGAATCGATGATGACGATGATCTACGCGGTTGCCATAGGACTCGGAATTGGCGCCACCGCGACTGTGGCTCGTCGCGTTGGCGAGAACAACCCTGAGGGAGCAGCCAGGGCAGCGGTGCAGGTGTTATTTCTGGGCTTAATTGTTTCGACGACCATTGGAGTCCTTGGCGTGGTTTTCGCGCCGGGGTTGTTGAAGCTGATGGGTGGTTCGCAATGGGTAGTTGAACACGGCGTCAATTTCACTCGGGTTATGTTCGCGGGCAATGCGTCGATCGTTCTGCTGTTCCTGATCAACGCAGTCTTTCGTGGCGCCGGCGATGCTGCAATCGCGATGAGGGTGCTTTGGCTCGCCAATGTTATCAACATCATCCTTGGGCCCTGTTTCATTTTTGGCTGGGGACCATTTCCCGAATTAGGAGTTACCGGCGCCGCGGTTGCGACAACCATCGGACGCGGCACAGGGGTGTTGTATGCTTTTTCCAGGTTGGTCCGTTCGGGTGGCAGGTTCGATATCAGGCCCCATCACTTCAAGATTGAACCGGCGATCGTGATGCGTTTGATCAGACTATCGGCGTCAGGCACATTCCAGGTTTTCATCGGGATGGCGAGCTGGATTGGCTTGATGCGCACACTCTCGAGCTTTGGCAGCGATGCAGTGGCGGGTTACACGATTGGGATTCGAGTCATCATCTTTGCGCTGCTGCCATCATTTGGAATGGGTAACGCGGCAGCGACAATGGTTGGTCAGGCGCTTGGCGCGGGAAAACCTGAACGAGCGGAACGAGCTGTTTGGAAGGCTGGTTTTTACAATCTGATCTTTCTCGGCTTGGTTGGCTTAGTGTTTGTTCTTTTTGCGCCACAGATCATCTCCTTTTTCACCGGCGATCCAAAAGTTGCGCCGTACGGTGTCGATTGTCTGCGCATCGTGGCCTCGGGTTTTCTGTTCTACGCTTATGGCTTGGTGCTGACACAGTCGTTTAATGGTGCCGGAGACACCTGGACACCGACGGTTATTAATCTCTTCGTCTTTTGGCTCTTTGAGTTGCCATTAGCTTATGTGCTGGCAATCGTTTTTGGTTTCGGACCACGAGGTGTGTTCGTGGCGATTACGATATCGTTCTCGGTTTTGGCATTGGTCAGCGCGATCCTATTTCGTCGCGGACGATGGAAAACGAAGATCGTCTGATGTCGTGAAACTGGAAGCGCACCAGTAGTAACTCCGAACACCATGGTCGTAGCACTTTGCTACGAGCTCCACGCATATCAGACTCCCCCAACTCCTTCGTGTTAACAAAATCGATTCTTTAATTATCAAAACGGGCGGCATCTGACTTGCACTACATCGAAATGCAAGTCAGTTGTGTGCCGGTCATGGCATCGAAAATATCGAGGGAGGCTCGGATGAGAACAAAAGAAAACGAGAAGGAATCTGTCGCGGGAGAACACGGAACTAGGGAATCGTCCCGTGGAGAAGAGGCGTTGAAGAAAGAAGAACGCTCGCCCGACCTTGGTGAATCAGGACAGTTGGCGTCAGGTGGCCACTGTAATCAGCCGGGTGTCAACGCACCGCGGAAAAGTAATCTCGGCGATGATGACATCGTGCCGCCCCAACGGCGACCGTAGAATTGAAGGGCTAAATTCGTTTCTGAAAGTCGAGGCGCGAGCGAGGTCGTCCCTCCTCGCGCCATTCTTGTCTTTGCTGCTGCGGTCCGTTTGATGGGGTCGGCGGTATGCTTCATTGCCCCGCCGTAATCAAACTCTAAATCACTTCGAACTGCAGGAGTTCTTTGCCCACCTTCTTAGATTGCTGATCGCTAATTCGAAGTAAACGTCTTTCCGATTCCTCATCTCGTTTGCCCATCTGGAAGTCTCGGCTGCCAAACTCCTGGCATCGCAAGTCTTGCCCACCGCATCAGCCGGGTTCGCAGACCAAACCAAACTATCTACGTACGCATTCGCATCCGAAGTAGCAGAACTCTTGGCGATGGACTCCAGACTTCGCAATG
>JANNON010000564.1:0-8315 GCA_031399105.1 Blastocatellia bacterium
GGTGGTACTGACCTCATGACCGCCGATCGACGGATTTGCACTGCATCACTAATCGAGAGGCTGCAACTCAGCACTCAGTACTTCTTTTTTAGATCCCCCTGAAAGGATTAACCATGTCAGTAGACAATCTCGTAGTCACCTGGAAAGAAGTTCGCGAAGGCTTCATCGACGAAGTTGCGCAAATCCCGGCGGAGCAGTTTGAGTTCAGAGCCACCGGCGAAACGCGCAGCATTGCCGAACTTCTGCGGCACGTGGTCGAAGTTCAGAAACTCCTGGTCGGCGAGTGTTGCCGTGAAGGCACGAACCTCTTGCGACAATCCTTCCCCGCGCACATTCAAGAGTACGCGCCGGAAGTTGCGGCTGTGAACGATAAGCACGGTTTGATGGAACTCATGCGCAGCAGCATGGAAGTTGCAGAAGCGACCATCAGATCGCACGGCGACAAACTGGATGTGCCGATGCGCCGGTTTGATGGCAAGGAGATCACGAAGTTGCAGTGTTTGCAGTTCGCGTCTTCACACGAGATGTATCACCGCGGACAGTTCACGGTTTATGCGCGGCTGTTGAGCGTTGAGCCAGTGCTTACGAAGCGATTGAACAAGCTCTTTGCTCAGGCCGGATGATATGGATGGAGAGCTGTCCACAGATACACAGATGACACAGATTTAAACGAAAAGACGTGTAGAAGAGCGAAGCACTCCGGTTCAAAGCTATTGTTTTCTAGCGCGCGTGTTTTCTTTAATCTGAGTAATCTGTGAAATCTGTGGATAGCTTTTGCCCAGGCTTGCGGGGACAGGGTCCGCCTTCCTAACAGAGAGACACTCGATCTCGCTTCGGCTATTGAACACTCCCTTCTGATTGAACATCAAAACATGCCACCAAAATTCATCAAATTTCACGGATTCGGAAACGACTACATTGTTATTGAGGCGGATCAACTCGCAGCAGTTTCGGATCTCGGGACCTTTGCGCGCGCGATCTGCAACCGCCATTTTGGCGCGGGCTCCGATGGCATTGCCGTTGTAAGTCCGTCAGCCGAAGCAGCCGCGGATTTTCACGTGCGCATTTTCAATCCGGATGGAAGCGAGGCGGCGTTATCCGGCAACGGCACGCGTTGCGCCGCAGCCTGTCTCTACTACCAAAACCTGTGGAGTGAGAGAGAACTTCGCTTGAGCACTCGTTCTGGAATCAAGCTCTACAAGTTGCTCGACGAGAAGCAAGGCCATTACGTTTTCGAGTCGGAGTTGGGACGGCCCGGACTCAGTTCCGATTCCATTCCAATGGACACTGAACAATCGCTGGACCGAGTTATCAACTATCCGCTCAGGGTTGAGGACGAAACATTTGCGGTCACCGCAGTTCAGATCGGAAATCCTGTCTGCTGCATTTTCGTTGATGACTTCGATGCGCTCGATTGGCGACGGATTGGAAAGAAAATCGAGACCCACAAACAGTTTCCAGACCGGACGAACGTTGTTTTCATCCGCGTCCTCGATCGCCAGCACATCGAGCTGCAAATTTGGGAACGCGGTGTCGGCGAAACCACGGCGTCGGGAAGCTGTTCGTGTGCTGCCGCTGTAGCGTCAATGATCAATGAAAAGACCGACCGGTTGGTGACCGCGCTGATGGTCGGAGGCGAGGCGAAAATCCACTGGCGCGAGGATGACGAGGTTGTAATTACCGGCACTGCTGAAGTAGTTTATTCAGGAGATTGGCGAGTAGCCCTTTCTAATGAATGACTTTTTGATCGAGCTTTTTTGTCCTCATGACTGAACCCGACCGTTCTACCAGGCTTTGTTTGCCGTTTTGGTTGGCCATTGTGGCTTTGGTCATTCCGCTCACCCTGGCGGGATGCGGCGGTACCGCAATATCCAAAACGGAAGTCAAAGTTCCGCCTCCCGCGAAAGAGATTCCCAAATCTCTTCCGTTCTGGCTGGGCAGCGTGTCGAGAAACTTCTACGGCACTGGTCCCTGGCCTGACCGGCCGGTCGGTGTGGTTTGGGAATTTAAAACCAAGCTCACATCGGGTCGCTTGCATAAGGACGGATGGGGCGGCTCGAGTTGGCCGGGACAGCCATCGGTGACGGATAAGTATGTTTACTTTGGCTCCGCCGATAGTTACCTTTATTGCCTCGACAAGAAAGACGGAAGGGTCGTCTGGAGTTTCAAAACCGAAGACAGCTTGAAAGCTACGCCGACGATTGTGGGAAATCGCGTTATTGCCAGCGGGCTTGACCACTACATTTATTGCCTGGACGCGAACGACGGAACACTGCTGTGGAAATTCAAAACGGGATTTGAAGTGGATTGTTCCGCGGCCGTGGTCGATGGTCGAGTGTACTTCGGCGGTGAAGATGGATTCTTCTATTGCTTGAACCTGCAGGATGGATCTCTCATCTATAAGACCGGCCGGCTGGGTTCGATGGAAGGCAGTTTCTCGTACGTTGACGATCGTATCTATATCGGCACCGAGCAGGGAGATCTCTATTGCCTCGCGGCGAAGGACGGCTCCGTAATTTGGAAAGCAAGAATTGGCGCTGACTCGGATTCCACTCCTGCCGTGGCGAACGGCATGGTCTACACCGCGGCGGAAGATGGTTACGTCTCTAGTTATAATCAACAAGACGGAAAACTAATTTGGAAGTTTAAAGCTGACGGCGGATTGAGTCGCAATTTCAAAGAGCGCAGTGGTTTTTGGGCGAGTCCAATTGTGCTCGACGGCCGCGTCTATATTGGCTCGAACAACGGATTTATGTACGCGTTGAACGGCGCGGACGGGACACTTGTTTGGAAGCATCTCGTGCGCGGACAGATCTGGGGAACCGCGCCCGTTGTCGATGGCCGTCTGGTTTTCGGCGACAAACGAGGCTGGATGTATATGCTGTCCGCTGAAACTGGCGAACGATTATGGGAACTGCAGATTGGCGAGAATGTGAACGCTACACCTGCCGTGCTCGACGGTCGAATCTACATCGGCGCGTTCAATGGAAAGCTTTACTGCCTCGGCTAAGTGCTCATGATTTATCTCGTCGATAACACCATCGATGGCCAGGGACCCAGTCCGCGAGAATTGAAAGCCAGCCTTGCCCGGATGATGACCGGCAAAGAGATTTTGATTGAGCCGTTGCCAGCGGTCAGTCTTGATCGAATTAATCAACTTACCCCTTCCCACCTTATCCTGAGCGGCCAAAGTCACCCGTGGGACATGTACTCAGAGCAGGATCTTGCCGGCGTCTTTTCAGTTATTCGCGAGGCGACCACTCCGATTCTCGGTGTGTGCGGCGGGCATCAACAGATCGCAATCGCGCTCGGCGGCACGGTTGGGTTGATGGAGCGCCTGGCACCGGGGCAAGGCTATGAAGGCGCCAAACGAGAACGTGGTTTTTTCCCAGTTGAGACTGATGGAGAAGGGCTTTTTGCCGAGTTGCCTGCGGAAATTACGGTTTGGCATTCCCACTGTGATGAGGTTAAAGAGCTTCCCAAAGGTTTTCATCGAACCGCATGGAATGAGACCTGCGCGATTCAGGCGATGCAACATAGTGAACGTCCAGTCTTTGGTGTTCAGTTTCATCCAGAGCTTTATGATGATGAGCATCCGCTCGGCCGCCGCATCCTGGAAAACTTCCTCGCGCTGTAATTTCATTCAGGGGACAGTTTTTTAGCAGGTTTGGAAAGTGGGCAAGTCGATCGGGTAGTTCGCCGGAGGGAAGCGGGAAATATAGGTTGCAAAATTTGAAGGTTGGGAAGGTCGATTGGGGAATTTGCAGGTTGGGAAGGTGGGTAAGCGAAGCGCACCCCCGCTCCAGCGGTAGCGTAATCCTCGCTCAGCAGGCTTGGACTTTAAGTGGATGCGCTACCGTTGGAGCGGGGGTGCGGTTCGCTTACCCACCTTCCCAACCTGCAAATTCCCAACCTGGCATCACCCATCCAACCTGCCGATTCCCCAAACTGGCATCACCACCCAACCTGTTAGGTCCCCAATCTACGCGGCCAATCTCAGCGAGATACGGCCCTGCAACACAAAAACAATCTAGGCTCTAAGTCTTAGTTATTTGTCAGTTTAGGCAAAGCACCGGTGAACTGACCCAAATCGTTCCTGAGTCTCGGCTGGACACTTTTCAAAGTCTGATGCTAGCCTCCCAAACGATCAAGCGGGAATTCGGACGTTCATAAACGGGGAATTTGCCGCTTGATTTTCTTTTAGCACACCAGTTCTTTTCAGCGCCTGCATCAAGGATGCAAGCCCCCAACTTCGGCTGACGTCAAAAGACTCCTTGGGCCGAAGGTCGAGTCATAGGAAAGAATGGACTCGCGCTGGAGCTGAAAAGGTATGAAACAACCTTCGGCAGGAGACCCGATCAGATGAAATCAATTTTTAATGGCAGTGCGCTTATTGCCACTGCGTCAGTCTTAGTTTTCTCAATCGTTTCAGTCAGACCTTCCGTAGCGGAAACTCCCAGCAAAGATCTTCAGCAGTCCAGGATCCAGCAGACGAAATCTACCTCAACGACCGAAAAAGAGATTGCCGCCACTTCAACCACAACGGCAACGGCAGCAGCAGTCTCAGAAACCGACGAAGTGCTCGAGTCAGGGATCACTCCTCCAGTCTCTTACGTGGCCACCGCCTACAGCTTGCGCGGGCGCACCGCGAGTGGACGACTAGTCAGCAAAGGAATTATTGCGGCGGATCGTCGCGTGTTGCCGCTTGGTTCGCGGGTGAGGATTGAAGCCGGCAGTTTTAGCGGCGAGTATCTAGTGGCTGACACGGGTGGCTTGATTCGCGGGCGCCGAATCGATATCTGGACACCCAGCTCGCGCGATGCGATGCGTTTCGGAAGGCGTACGGTAAAGCTTACGGTGTTGAGTTATCCAGCCAAGGGCGTTGCCAAATCGAAGCGAGCTACGAATGCACAGAATGCGCCGTCAGCCGGCACCGCAAAATAACCTTTTCAAAACTGAAAGATTGCAGGGGTGTCCAGCCGTGGGCACCCCTTCTTTCTTTTCGCTGACCTTGTAGGAAAGCGGGTGCCCACGGCGGGACACCCTTACAATCAAGCCACGAATTTTGGGTGTGTTAAGATTTGCGTGCACACAAAACATAGCGAGGTTGTTGTCTTGATCCAGGTTTCTCCTGACAGCTCTAAGGAAAAGCACCAGCAGATTCCGGTTGGCGAACCACTAGTTAAAGTCACTCGCGGAGCGATCGTTGAGTCTCGCCACCGAGGTCATGTCGTCGCCGTTGAACCAGACGGCCGAGTCATCGCTTTCCTGGGCGTGCCTGAGACGGTTACCTACCTTCGTTCATCAGCCAAACCTCATCAGGCAATTCCGTTGATCACATCCGGCGCCGCGGATCGGTTCGGTTTTACTGAAGCTGAAATTGCCCTAGCGTGCGCGTCTCACAGCGGCGAGGAGATCCACACGACTTTGGCGGCGTCGATGCTGCGGAAGATCGGGCTGACTGAGTCGGCATTAAAGTGTGGTGCACATGAACCTTTCAGCGCTGAGGCGACCCGGAAACTGAGAGAGAGCGGCCAGCAGCCTAATGTTCTGCAGAACAATTGCTCGGGAAAACATGCGGGCATGTTGGCCTTAGCACTACATCTCGGTGCTCCAATCGAGACCTACGACCAGCCGGAGAACGACGTACAGCTTGCGATTGCGAAAGTTATTTCGCAGTTCTCCAGCGTTCCCACCGAAGATATTTCAGTTGGTATCGATGGTTGCGGCGTTCCGGTATTTGGTCTGGCGTTGGTGGCGATGGCCAGGATGTACGCACGTCTGGTGTCGCCGCCAAACGATTTTGACGAGACGACCAGCAGCGCTTGTAAGCGCATCGTGGCGGCCATGAATGCACATCCGGAACTGATCGGTGGGACCGTTGACCGTCTTGATACTGAAATGATGCGTGGGGCGGAGGGCCGACTAATATCAAAAGTCGGTGCTGAGGGCGTTTATACCGTGGGTGTGTTGCCTTCGAAGGATTTCCCTAATGGATTTGGCCTGGCCTTGAAGATTGAAGATGGCGACGATCACCGTGCTCGACCGACAGTAGTAATCGAATCTCTTCGCCAGTTAGGTGTATTGAAGGACGACTCGCTCGAAGCAGTCTCGCGCTACGCTTTCTTTCCGGTAAAGAACCGTCGTGGCGATACAGTGGGCGAAGTTACTGCTGCTTTCGAATTAAATTTCGTCGGTTCTGATTAAGACATGTCGACTCCTACCAGCAACGGAAACAAAACTGCTTTGAACGCGCCGCCGCTGCGTCGAGATTCTGCCGGAAGAATTGATGTGGACTCCGTGCCCGATGTCATTCAGTGGTTTCTCGATTACGACGAACGAGTCGCCGTCGTCAAGCATCCTCGTGTGGAAGAAGTGTTTCAGTGGAAGCAGGAGCAAAGCCGCGATAATAAAGAACAGATCTTCATGTTCAATCGAGCCGAGGACCGGCTGGCAATCGGAATTATCCAGGCCCTTTCAGAGAATTCGAGCGAGACAGATTTGCACGCGTGGATTAGTCAATTGATAAACGCGCTGGAAACAGCATCGAAAGCAAACGAAACAACGTCTGAAAGCTATCGGCTGGACTTAAAGAGCGGAGCATCCGTGGTGGCAGAGTCGGCTAAGATCCCGAGCGAGCGTGGCCGCCGCGAGTTTCTGCTCAATTGCTGGATTGAGACTTTATGCACCGCGGAAGCGCGAGTGCTTGGCTGGCTCTACAAAGAATTCTACGGTCACCCATACGCTCCGTAATCAGGATAGACATTTCTGTCAGACTGCTTTTAACGCACTGGTTTTCTCCCGAACCGCTCCCATGAAAGAGGGAGACAGGCAGGAACGCCTGTCCTACGCAATGAACAACGAATTGCGCGAACTCTTCCCGGTTACCCGGAACGCGATCTACCTCAACCACGCCGCTGTCTCACCACCACCTACTCCGACAATCGAAGCCGTTAAAGCCCAATTAGCCGACGTTAATGAAAACGGCTCGGTCAATTTTCGTGACTGGATCGCCGTAAAGGAGAGGGCTCGTCGTCTGGCTGCCTCGATGATTGGAGCGCGGCCGGAACAGGTTGCCTTCATGCGAAACACCTCCGATGGTCTTTCAACAGTTGCGAATGGATTTGGTTGGAAAACGGGCGATAACCTGGTCACGTTCCGTAACGAATTTCCAGCTAACGTTTATCCCTGGCTGCGTCTGCGTAAGGCTTTTGGGGTTGAAGTTCGAATGTGCGAAGAGATATCCGGGCGAGTCGATGTCGACCAGTTGATCGCGATGATTGATGCGCGAACGCGCATCGTGGCCATCAGCTACGTCCAGTATGCCTCAGGTTATCGCGTTGATCTTGAACGAATAGGTCGCGCCGCTCGAGCTCGTGATGCCCTGTTGGTCGTCGATGTAATTCAGGGGATGGGAGTGCTACCGATAGATGTCGAGTCCCAGTGGATTGATGCCGCCGCCGGCGCCGGACACAAGTGGCTGCTCACGCCAGAAGGAGTCGGCATCCTGTATATCTCTGACCGGGCCCGCGAGCGCATCGACCCGACGCTTGTCGGATGGGTCAGCGTTGAGAATCCGGAAGACTACGCTAACTTTGAACAGCCATGGAAACCCGGAGCGTTGGCCTGGGAGTCGGGGACCGGAGCCTCATCATTGATCTATGGCCTTGAGGCCAGTTTGAGGTTGCTCACCGAAATCGGCGTGGGACGGATTGCAGCGCACCTCGAAGATTTGAGTGATTATCTTTGTGAGCGACTGACAGGACGCGAATACGAGGTGGTTAGTTCTCGGCGCAGAGGCGAGAAGTCGCAGATCGTATGTATTCGTCACAAGGGTGAACTCAGCCCGATGTCACTTTATGCTCGCCTGAAGAACGAAAGGATTGTTACTGCGCCGAGAGGTGATCGGCTGCGGATTTCGCCTCACTGCTACAACACCTCCGAAGAGCTCGAGACCTTGATTGAAACTCTGCCTTGAATATCTCCACTTCAGCCCAGAGTCAGTCCCCAAAACTTACAGGCGTTGGTCCATGACGGAAGCGAGTGATAATCGTCCGCATGTACACTTTAATCGTACTGAACATGTACGCGCATAGCCCTTCAAAGAACATTGGGCCGCCGCTGGACCTACCTGCCTCCGCTTTTCAAATGGAAAACTTTAATCGGACTAATGCACCCATTACTGGCACGGTCATTGCCAAGAGAGGAATCAGAACAAAAGGGTAGATAGGGTAAATCGGGTCAGGCTCAGAGATTGCGGTGAGTGGAAGCTTTGGGGGAGGCATCCTCTCACAAGTTTTAAGCAGGCGGAGACT
>JANNON010000569.1:0-7103 GCA_031399105.1 Blastocatellia bacterium
CTCCGACGACGCTTCCATCCCCAAAGTCCATTCGAACTCCTCGTCATTCTTAGGCAGTCTGATGTGCGGATGGCCATCCAAATCAAGCTGCTCTTCGGAGAATGGTTGGAACTCTTGAGGGTCGATGAAGTCGTTTGGTAGGTTCAGAGAACTGCGCCTAATGCACTGAGACGCAGATGTTAATAAGCACCTTCTCTCCACTGACTCATAAATAGCTTTGGCCAACGCGTTTTGCCGCACTCTGTCGCTGCCAAACCCCAAACATAAACTTGATTGTCCCTCACGCTGAATTGAGGCCTGATACTGAAATATCTTTGGTTCGTCATTGAAGAACGGCAAGCGAGAAATATGAATGTCGAAATTTTCGACGAGCTGCCGAAGTGATGGCCGCAGAATACCTTCATCCATGACATTGTCTGCAGATCCCTCTGTTGGCATGCTAATTCTGGCGGGTGCTACTACACTTTCCGCTGCAACTTCCGCAACTGCCGCCGCCCCCCCCACAACTATTTCCGCGTTGGCCGCCATTTGTGGAGCCGGAAGGGTAGTCCGCGACTGGAGAAAGCAGCACTTCTTTCATCTGCGCCAGCCGGAGCAGCCGTTCCGATGCTGCATCCTTTTCCCTCGCGTCGTCTTGAATCATCGCCTGCTCTTCCATAGTTTTGCCTCCACCCTTTCAACCGAAAAGTAGTACCGCGGTTGATCTAATTCTTCAAGACACGATGCGTCCGGACTTACTGCACGCTTTCCACCCCGCCATAAATGCCGACTACGATGCGGAGTTTGTCCCAACAGAGAAGAAAACCGGGAAGACGCGGAATTCTCCTCTCAACACATTGTATTCCTTGTAGGAGATTGTCGACCCCTTGATTATGGCGGTCGAACCCGGCATGGAGATGACGGGTTCGCCGGGTAAATCAATAATTACTTCCTCAAGTTTTGTGATCTCAAAGTCATGGTATAGATGAGCATGGTAAAAACAAACCTTGATCTGGTTTCCAGAGTAGAAGTATGCACTTGTCGGGGCATCGTATGAGAATTTCAGCGTGGTTAACTTGTCCCGTTCTGTGGTTTGAAGGTTCTCGAATACGAGCTTTGTACCGTGCCCTAACGCTTCTTTGGAAAACGGATGTTCTTCTCCACAAAAGTTTCCAGCTACCGAGGTGATTGAGTTAGGGAATGCGTTGGGCACTAACCATTGGAATTTGTCCTCTCCCAATTTGAGTCCGAAGTTCTTGAGTGCAAAAGTGTACTCATGCGAGGCTACCAACAATTTCTCCGATAGCGAAATTGTGCATTTGATCTCTTCAGCATAAGCTGGTTCCTGATCGTCCTTCCCGATAGCTGCGAGCTGGGTTTGACGTTCTACTTCGACTGTAGCGCGGTAGCTTTCGTAAGCTTTCTCTAAATCCACACTTTGTGAGTCTTCCAAGCATAGCTTAATTAGATGCTCGAAAACCCTGCGGATGTTCGCAAGCTTTAGCAAGCCGTGCCAGATATTGATAGGGGTTCCTCTGAAATCTAATCGGTCCAGAGGCAAACCAACATAGTCGGCCAGTCGCTTACTGTCGCTGTCTTCCGGATAGATCTCGCCGAGAATCTTTTCTAACCTAAACAAACTTTGCCCGATATTGGTATCGGAGGAGGTCATTGCAGAATCCGGTGCGCAACCGCCAGGGGGTGACGCATCTCCTTAGTTAAGACCGCTGTGGGCCAACGCTTTTGCAATCAGGTTGATGTTTATACCTTCGTTTCGGAATACGTGATTCTTTGTGCCTGGTTCGAGCAGCCATCCGCCGCTGTGATGCAATGCTACAACTCGCCATTGATCATCAAAGACCGGCGATCCCGAAGAACCAGGCAGAGTGTCGGTCAAGTATTGAATTCGCCTGTCATCCGCAAACGTAACCACGTTGTGGTACAAGGCAATCTGCTTCGGTCCCCCGCTTGGATGCTGAATGATATTAACCCGCCGGGTCTTCTCTAACTTCTCTATCTCTACAGCGTGCACTGGTATGGCTCCCCAATCAGCATTGGCATCACCGCTCACACGAACCAGCGTCCAGTCGTCCTCATTCGAGGAAACAAACCCTGCATCGGGATCTAGTTGCAGCGTTTTGGGTTCAATGTCCAAACCCGTGTGAGTTTGTTGATAGTTGAATTGTATAGTTGCGTTCTTAGCATGGGCGGCATCTTCGATAACATGGTGATTGGTTACAAGAACGTTGTTCTCGGTCAAAAAACCTGTTCCTAGGCCCCCATTATCCAATACTACTCGGGCCACGGAGCGAGAACACTTTAACCCTGCCTCTAAAAAGGCAATCGGCAAAAGCGTGCTTTGTTTGGCCATAATCTTTTCAAGCTGATCAACGGGCCAACCACCCTTCCACGTGAGATCGATATTCGGACCGGCAACGGCTTTGAGGCCTCCCTTTTCAGCTTGTATTAGGACGGAGTTGTCGGGATAGTCTTTGAGCGCTATTTGAATTAGTTGCGACAACTTGCCGCGGGTCTTTGCTGCATTGAGGATCTCATACCACGTATCGATCGCTTTGGGCCGGAAAGAAATCTGCGCCGGTGAGATTCCTGCGCTGCTAACAATCCGGCGCGTTTCGTCTGTTACCGGGTATAAATCGGCCAGTACGTAATTGAGACTTATCAGGTCTTCGTCAAAGGCCATCGCGGTACTCAGTTCAATGACTGGGGAAAATCCCTAGCGATTCGCATCAAGAAGTTTTCCCACCTTATTTCTTTCGACAGCGTAATTCTCTGATGCTTCTAACGAGCGCGCGCATCGGTAGAGCGCTTGGGGTGACATGTTCATATCTTGAGAAGGGCTGTGATTGTTCGGTGCTCGGTTCGCGTTGAGAAGCGTTTATATGAAGAAGAAACAATCGAACCGCGGACTTTAATAGTGCATTGCAATTCCGGAAGTCAAGCAAGATCTCCCAGGGGCCTTCGTCGTTGAGACAAGTCTTGAATTAAGACGAGCTCTCCTACGGCGAGGTGGCCCGGTCTGTTCCATCGTTGTGTTTGCATGGATCGAGAAGAAAATGATCGTCGAGCCCTCTGATACTCGTCCCCAGAGTCATAAACCATAAAGGAAGATTGACGAAAGCACCCGGGATTGGAGAATCCTCGGGTGCTTTGCTGGCCTTCTGATGAGCTTTGGTTTATTCAGGCATTCATTCGGGTAGGGAGTTAGTGTTGCCTGTTAGACACTCCAAGACCAATAGGATGATCCTCCAAACAATCTTTGGGTACGAACGTTCAGTGACTGTTCGACAGCTTGCCGATCAGGGTGAATAGCGGCAGGTACATCGCGATAACGATCGAGCCGATGGTCACACCGAGGAACGCGATCAGTACGGGCTCGATCAGCGTTAGCAAATTGGCAATCGCTGCATCCACTTCCTGTTCGTAGAAGTCGGCGATCTTTCCAAGCATCGCATCGAGCGCGCCGGTCTGTTCACCGATGCCGATCATCTGCGCCACCATGTGCGGAAACACCTCGGTGGCTTTCAGCGGTTCGACAAAGCTTTCACCGCGTTCAACTCCGGCTCTTACTTTGAGAATCGCCTCTTCAATGATCACGTTACCCGACGTGCGGGCAGTGATGTCGAGCGATTGCAGAATCGGCACACCCGATGACAGCAAAGTGGAAAGCGTGCGCGAGAATCTGGCAACGGCAATCTTGCGGAAAATCGCGCCGATGATCGGAATTTTCAACAGCAGACGATCGATGTTCTTATGACCGGCCGGTGTCTTGTAATAAAAATTGATCGCGACGGCGATGCCGATAACTGAAACCAGAATCGCCAGTCCGCCCCAACCCGCCAGAAAGTTACTGAAACCAACCACGATTCGCGTTGGCAAGGGTAACTGCTCTCCGGGACCCAGCAATCCGAGAAAGATATTCTGGAACTGCGGAATAACCACGACCATGATTACTGCCACTGCGACGATCGCGAGCAGCACAACTGCCGCCGGATAAATCATCGCTGAGATCACGTCGCGTTTCAGTTTGACGATCTTCTCGATGAAGGTGGAGAGACGCTGCAAAATCAGATCGAGAATACCGCCCGTCTCGCCGGCATCCACCATGTTGGTGTAGAGCTGATCGAATACCCTTGGATGACGTGCCATCGCGTATGACAAGGTAGATCCCTCTTCCACGTCCTGGCGCACTTGCAACAGGATCTGTTGAAAGTATTTATTGTCCTGCTGCTGAGCGAGAATCTCGAGACACTGGACCAGCGGGAGACCGGCGTCGATCATCACTGAGAACTGGCGCGTAAACACCGACAGATCCTTTGCCTTAACTTTCTTCCGGCCGCCGCCGATCTTCGGAATGCCGAATTCACGGCCCTTCTCTTTAACCGAAGTCAGCGTCACTTGTTCACGCCGTAAGATCGTGCGGAGAGCCTCGCGATTATCGGCGACTCTTTCGCCGACAACCGTCTCGTTCAATTTGTTACGGCCTTTAAATACGTAGGTAGGCATGATCTAAAACTCCAAAGGTGTAGTTGCCGGGGTTAGACTGAGGGGCGAGTTCCGATTGGTCGCGCCTGGGCGTAAGGACTCGGATGCTTGGCGGCGTTGCCGGTGTTCAAGCCAGACCCGCGTTCGATCAGTTCCTTCAATTCATCCACGTTAGAAGAGCGCTGGACCGCAGTTTCCTGAGTAATCAGTCGCTTGTGATAGAGCGTTGCTAGCGCCTGATTGAAAGTCTGCATTCCGTATTTGTCCTGGCCTGTCTGCATCATCGAATAGATTTGATGGACCTTGTCTTCGCGAATCAAGTTTCGAATAGCAGCATTCGGAACGAGGATCTCGAGCGCCATCGCGCGTCCTCCGCCTTCGGCTTTCGGCAGCAATGCCTGGCACATGATTCCTTCGAGCACCATTGAGAGTTGTGCCCGAATCTGCGCCTGTTGGTCGGATGGGAAGACGTCGATGATGCGGTTGATGGTCGATGCCGCTGAGTTGGTGTGCAGCGTGGCCAGCGTTAAGTGACCGGTTTCTGCGATGCGCAAAGCTGATTCGATTGTCTCCAGATCGCGCATTTCGCCGACCAGCACAACGTCCGGATCCTGGCGCAATGCTGTGCGTAAGGCCTCCGCAAATCCATGGGTGTCGGCGTTAACTTCGCGTTGGTTGACGAGGCAGCTCTTATGATTGTGCAGAAACTCGATGGGGTCTTCGATGGTTAGAATGTGTTCGTGCCGATCGCGATTGATCTTATCGATCATCGCTGCCAGCGTGGTTGATTTGCCTGAGCCAGTAGGTCCAGTAACGAGAATCAGCCCGCGCGGCTTCTCGCACATCTTCTGAATTACTGGAGGGAGGCCCAGCTGCTCGAACGCTTTGATTTCGTAGGGAATCGCGCGGAACACGCAGCCGACGGCGCCGCGCTGATTGAATAGGTTGGCGCGAAAGCGGGAAAGACCCTTTACGCCAAATGAAAAATCGAGTTCGAGGTTCTCTTCAAACCGATGCTTCTGTGCATCGGTCAAAACCGAATAGGCCAACTGCTTAGTGTCGGCGGAGGTGAGTTGGCGATAGCCTTCTAACGGCCGTAGATGTCCATCAACTCTGACCTGCGGCGCAGTGCCGGTGGTGATGTGAAGGTCAGAGCCGCCAAGCTCGGATAGCTTGCGCAGCAACTCGGATAGCGAGATTTGCGGGACGCTTTCGTTTAATGCCATTTTGAGGGCTCCTCAATGAAGTGAAAAAATTCGAGTGCTGGCTTGGACCACCGGCAAGACTGGATGGGAAGCGTTAACGGTTCGGCTGCTGGCTGTTTGCTGGATAGAGTGAAGCGATGAACCGCTCCGCCTCGAGAGCCATGCGATCGGCGAACTGCGGTGGCGTGTTGGTAGTCAGGCTGTAGATCTTTCCGTTCACTTCGGTGAAATAGAAGTTCCAGGATTTTTCAGGGGATCGTCCATCACTCGGTGTTTGCGCGTTAACCACGAACACTCGGCGTCCGGTAACTTCGCGTTCATAGTCGTTAGTGACCCAGCCGCCATTTGCCACCATCTTGTCGATCACAATTCGTTTCAGCTCAGAGTGAGAAACGCCTGAAAGAATTCGCTTCTGTTCGCGCGCAGTGAGATATTCAGGCGTAGGACGACTCATGGCGACCACAGACAGGGCGGCCTGACCGGGAACGGCAGCAGCACCGTTGTCGGTGCGGAATTTCATCTCCGCTGAGTTTGCGGTTTGAGGATTCCATCCAGCCGGCAATTTTGGTGAAGACGCGGTCGCGGCGGCACCAGCCGGTGGGGTCAATTGTGATAGCGGGCGGTTGCGATGGGCCGCAAGTGCTGATGCTCGACGGGCACGTAAACGCGCGCGATATCGCCGCCACCATGCTCGTGAGTGCCGCTTAAACTTGCGGTTGGATTTCGCTCCCACACTCTGACGAATGCCGTGAGCAGTTGAGCTGGCAATCGGCAACATCACTCCGACTGAAACCAGCATCAGCAGCGCTAAAGTTATTGATCGCAACATGACGTTCTTCCTTCCTTAGGCGACGGTCTCGCGGACTACCTCTTCCACAGTTGTGATGCCGGCGCGAATCTTGTGCAATCCTGACTCGCGCAGCGTGATCATTCCGTCTTCGATAGCTTTCTTTCTTAATTCAAGAGCGGAGGCACCGATCAGAATCAGCTCGCGAATCTCATCGTTAACTTCCATGACTTCATAAAGACCCACGCGTCCTTTGTATCCGGTGTTGTTGCAGGTCGCGCAGCCCTTGCCCTTAAAGGTCTTGAGTGATTGCGATTCCTCAGCAGAGAAACCGACTTCCATCAAAGCTTCGGGCGGCGTGACGTGCTCTTTCTTACAGTCTTTGCACACGCGACGAATGAGTCGTTGTGCCTGGATGAGGTTGACGCTGGTGGCAACGAGGAAAGGCTCGATACCCATGTTCATCAGACGCGAGATGGTGGAGGGAGCGTCGTTTGTGTGGAGGGTTGAGAGTACGAGATGGCCCGTCAGAGCGGCCTTGATCGCAATCTCTGCCGTTTCAAAGTCGCGGATTTCTCCGACCAGAATGATGTTCGGATCCTGGCGCAGGAAAGCTCTTAACGCTGCGG
>JANNON010000584.1:0-6096 GCA_031399105.1 Blastocatellia bacterium
CGAATCGCGGACGAGCAAACGGCATCACTACCGTTTCCTGACGCTCCATTGACTTACTTCGTCCTGTGAAGTAAAAGCTGCCCGCAACAACCTCTCGAACGACCCACGGAAGGAGACCCGGAAATGTCTAACCGAAAGCAGTATGTCCTGCTCTTTTGGATTGCAGTCATGTGGTTAGGGCTCGCCGGGGCAGCGACGCCCGTACGCAGCCAGGACATTATTTGCTGCGATCAATTTATAGACAGTGATGGATCCTGGTTTGGAGCGCGACGAGATTGCAAAAAAGCGTTGGAAGATCTACCGGCTGCAAGCCGCGCCAGCGCCTGTGAACAATACCGCAAGCTTAGTAACCGTAGACCGTGGTTCAGCCCCTTCGCGGAAGGCACATTTCAAGTTGGTTGCTGTCTCGAAGGTGGAGAAGTTTGCGGGGCCATCCCAGAGAAATGTAACTCAGGAGCGAAAACGAATGAGACGAAATGCGAGCCTGCCCCGGGCGGCGACAAGAATCCGCCGTGGATGAAGAAGGACCCATCTTGTAATGATCAGCAGCGGGCGACAATAAGCTGGAGCCAACGCCCTACATCCAACCCTAACCTGGATGTTTCGTTTACGATTGATATCTGCGGCGAGGTCATTCGCTACCTTGTGCCTGGAGGAGGCTATCCCGGAGCACCTTCGGTAGGTTCCAGAGGGTTTGATGTCTGTTGCGAGAGTTGGCGAAATGCAGTCCGAACTAAATCGCCCTGCGACGCGCGCGCGGATATAGACTGTGATGGAGAACCAAACGAAAATGACCGAATGACTGAGTACGCGTTCCCCGATGCTAGAAGCCCGAATGACTTCGTGAGTGGACCGATGACGAGTATGCCGTTCTGGCAAAAGATTTACCCATACATAAATGATGGAAGCAGTTGCGAGTGCAAATGGGAGTTGGTTCGCGTCGACTATACCTGCCAGCACGCACCGAATCTCCAAAGTTCCAACGAAACAGGCGGAAGAGTGTGGGACGCTACCTATAAGTACGAAGCCACGTGGAAATGTCCACGCGGCGGTAAGACCTCAGTGACTCGGGACACTGTGGTTATGGCGGGTCGGCAATGTCCAACCCCTCCGAATCGCACCTGGCCGTAGTCAGAACAATCGCAGATGCGTGTTCGAACTCCTTCCGCATTGCGAATCGGACTCTCGCCGAAAACGTAAGTAATTGCCTTTTCTAAAAGTTGCAGCCACCAAGAGATTTTGAGGGTTTTCCGGTCTTTTACCATTCGTTACCATTGCGTACCCGTAGAGCTTGAAGTTATTTTTGCACGTATCTGCCACTTGGAATTTGATCTTTTTTTTCGCTTCTCTGAGATGTCAACTTGGCATCTCAAAATCACAAAGACAAATGTCGCGTCCGATTCTGCTCATTTGTAAGCGCTGACATTGGTGGTCGCTGTTCGGACGTGGGAAGGTTTGCCGAATTCGGTCCATGCAAAGTGCACTTCGTCACCGAGGCGGGCCATGCGCGGAAAACCACTGGAGCGCGAGATATCTGTCTTAGCGATAACGGCGGCCGGTCCGAGTGCACCATCGGGACGAACACGTCGTACTTTGATAGCCCCACCCTCGGCATTTCCCGACAACCAGCAAACGAGGGCCGAACCATCGGGAAGTAATAAGGCGTCAACACGGCCCAGTGTTTCACCGTCGTCCACCTCAATAGCTTTGCCGAATGACGCGCCCGCGTCGTTTGAAAACGCCGCTTTGACGCGCGGTGAGTCATTGGCTCCGGTATACCAAGCTACTGCCACACGCCGACCGTCGGCGGCAACAGACGGACCGTTAACAGGACACCCGCTGATCTCCCAGTTGTCGGAATACACGGGGCGTGGACCACTCCAGTTGTCTTGTTGCCTGCTCACAAAGTGTATGTCGCGTATCTCCTTGTCGGAGCGATCGCGATAAGCCGCGATTGCGCCCTCCGAGGTGAGTGCAGCCGAGGTTTGGCAACACTCGCACACGCGGTCGTCGAGTTGAATTTCGTCCGAGAGCTTGCCATCAGCATCAATCGCCGCGTAGCGCAAAATCATGCTTACCGGCAACGGTTTGTGTTCACCACTCTCATCTTTGTGATCTTTCAGATTACGACCGTCCACCCAAACCGCCCCAACACGCCCGTCAGGGAGTGGGAGCAACGATACGAATCCATGCTCAGTTTGTGTTCTGTCCGTGTGCGGCACGATCGGTTTTCCCCAGGTCTTACCGCCGTCCTTAGATCTGGCGATATTAACGTCGTAGGCGTAAGTGCCTGAACCACTCTTCACCAGCCAGTGCGCCGCTATGGAGCCATCGGCAAGAGCGATCACGGAAGGGAAGTCGGCCCAGTTCACAAACCAGTTCTCGCCTTCCGCGACGGTCTGGGCCGTAGACCAACCACCTGCATCTCGTGTCGCGAAGCGCAACGCGTAACGTTTACCGCCAATCTTCTCGACCCAGCTTAGTATGATCCGGCCGTCCGCAGTCGAAGTCATTTCCGGCTCTCGACTGTCCACGCCGGCGGGAGAATTGCCAGGGAGAATCGTGAGTTCGGACTGTGTGGTTGATGCAGGACTAACAGCCTTTTTGGAAGCCGAATCGGTGCCGCTCCGGTTACAACCGAAAGCGAGAACCGCCAACATCAAGAAGGGAAACGCGCGTAACGCCCAGGACTCTTTCATGTGGCCGTACACTCCTTCATCGGAACACTACCTAGCTATGAAAACGCTGAAGGATAGTACCGACTGGTTGGGAAGCCTAGTAAAGCTATGGTATATTCCGACTTCCCCTAATGAAAATGAGTAGACCAGACCGCGACGACTATGCATAAGCGGTTCCTAGCAATCACTGTCCTGACAGCTGCTCTGCTGTTCAGCCAGGGAGGCAACTTGCTGGTCGCCGCACTCTGCCCGCACCTCGGGGAGGGAATGGCTTCGTGTGAGACGCTACCCGCAAAAGCTTCAATGTCACATGAAGACATGGGGCATGGGGGCCATATGGAGATGGAGTCCGAGCCGGCCACTCAGCCAGATCCAAGCGCCTCCTCTCTGGGTCAGCCGATTGATGCATGCTCGCACTGCGCCGTACACTCTCGCACTACTCCCAATGCAGTTTCGTTGAGAGAAACGGAAGCTGCCAAGCGTTCAATCAATTTCAATATTCCGCTCATCGTTTCCGGAGTTGCCCCTGCTATCGTTTCTCCCGTTGCCGTCTTAACTTCAAGAGCGCACGGACCGCCTGGGGAAGCAAGGCCCAGGCATATCCTCATTAACATCTTCCGCATTTAGTTCCTTCCGACAATCACACTCGTGATAGCGACGCGGGCGTCAGCCTGTGTTGTTTCCTATTCATTTCTATCGTAAGTCGACAGCCTTTAGCGTTCGCTTTGGCGAATCATGTAAGGGGGAATAATGAACCGGCCCAGTAATTTGAGTATTGCGCTGCGAACGCTTGGCGCACTTGCATTGATGTTTGCACTCACGATCAGCGTATTGCCGCAACACGAGGGGCACGTCATGCCTAAGCCCGCGGCAAAACCAAAGCCGAGAACTGCGCCGAGGCAGAAGAAGACAGTTACGCGGGCCAGACGGACTCCGACGAAAAGAGTAACCAAACCACAGCCATCGCCCTCGCCGAGCCCTCACTTAATGACGCCCGGCATGCAAATGCCGACACCATCGCCGTCACCAAGTTCGGGGCATGTGATGACGCCCGGTATGCAGATGACAGAAGCGCAGGACATCAAGAGACCCCGTCGCGAAGTCATTCCTGCCGGTCCAATCATGAGGCTGGAAGATCTGGAAGCGATGGCGGTTCAACGCAACCCCACGCTCGCGCAGGCCGAAGCCTCGATTCGAGCAGCCGAAGGGCGGAGACGCCAAGCGGGGATGTTTCCAAATCCTGTAGCCGGTTACTTCCTGGAAGAGTTTGCTTTCCGTTCACCGAGTGAGACGGCGGAGCACGGTGTCTTTATCGAGCAGACCATTCCGCTCGGCGGAAAGCTGAGCAAGGCGAAGCGGGTATTTGCGCGTGAAAAGGATCAGGCAATTATCCTTGCTGAGGCCCAACGTCTCCGGGTTACGAACTCGATCCGCGTTCTTTATTACGAAACGCTCGGCGCACAAAGACTGGTTGAGTTGCGTGATGATCTTTCCCAACTGGCGCGAGAAGCGGTCGACATCACCAAAGAACTCTACAACGTGGGCCAAGCTGACCGACCAGACCAGCTGGAGATAGAGATTGAAGCAGAGCGCTCCGAGATAGATTTTCTCCGAGCACAGAACGACTGGTTCCGCTCATGGCGGTCGCTCGCCGCGATGGCGGGAAATGCGGAACTGGCGCCGGCGCGGCTTGCCGAAATCCCAGAAGACGAGCTTGCAACTTTGAATGAAGTGCAATTGTTAGACACATTGCTCAGCGGAAGTCCTGAAGTCAGGGTGGCGCAGGCAGGTGTGGAGCGCGCTCGTGCCGTGCTGTCGCGGGCGCGTGCTGAACGAATTCCTGATCTCTTTCTACGTGGTGGCCTTGGCTACAACTATGAGCGTTTTGACCCGCTTCCTCCTTCAAACGTTGGCCAGCGCAAGGGCGCTGAAGCGCGTTTGGAAGTCGGCGTTAACGTGCCAATCTTCAATCGCAACCAAGGCGGGATTGCCGCTGCAGAAGCGGAACTGGCTATTGCCGAGCGTGATCTAGAGCGGCTGCAGGTAGTGCTGCGTTCACGGTTCGCTTCGGGTTTCCGCGAGTACCGCAACGCGCAGCAAATGGTCGAACGATATCGAATTCAAGTGGTGCCGCGCGCTCGGCAGGGTTACCAGATGTATCTCTCCAGCTTCCGCCAGATGGCTGCCGCCTACCCGCAGGTCCTAATTGCCCAGCGCACGTTATTCCAGGTTGAGGTCGAGTATGCCAGAGCTTTGATCCAACTGCGGCAAGCCGCTGTTGGTCTCCGTGGATTTCTGCTGGAAGGCGGATTAGATCCCATTGGAAAGCCGGGCGAATCTGGCGAGCGAACCGAAGGCTTCAAGCTGCGGTCAGCCAGCGAAGCCACGGGCGGTTCTGAACCGTGAAATTGGCTGCGATGACGATAAGAGATCTGAAGAAGAGAGTTATCAAAAGGTTTTCGAACAACACAGGAGTGAGAAATGGATAAAAGCAGACGAAGTTTCATAAGACGTTCATCAGTTTTTGGTGCGGCAGGTTTGCTGGCAGGGTCGAAGGTGGTGAATGCGCAACATGAAGGGCATGTGATGCCTAAGCCTGAGGCCAAGCCGAAAACGGGCAACAGGCCCGCAGCTCAGGGCGGCCAAGTTCTCGTGCATAGTCCAGATGTGCCGAAGCTTCCGTGGACCATGGACAACGGCGTGAAGGTGTTTCGACTCGACCCCGAGGTAGTGAAGGTACAGCTACTGCCAGGCAAAGAAATGTTTGCGTGGGGTTACAGCGGCAGCGTACCCGGCCCGACCGTCGAGGTGAACGAGGGTGACCGCGTACGCTTCATCGTGACTAACAAGCTGCCTGAAGCGACGACCATGCACTGGCATGGTCTGGAGGTGCCTCTCAATATGGACGGCGCACCTTTTATCAGCCAGCCGCTGATAGAGCCGGGCCAGACCTTTGTTTACGAGTATACGATTCACCAGAACGGCACTTTCTTCTACCACTCGCACATGGCCATGCAGGAGATGATGGGGATGATCGGACTGTTCATCATTCACCCGAAGCAGCCTCACTCGCCGCACGTCGACAAGGACTTCGGACTTGTACTTCAGGAGTGGGCGCTACTGCCGAACAATCCCATCCCGAATTCGCTGGCCATGGAGTTCAACTGGCTCACGTTCAATGGCAAGGCCGGGCCGGATTGCACGCCGATGCTGGTGCGCCAGGGCGAGCGCGTGCGCATTCGCCTGATCAACATTGGTATGGATCATCACCCGATCCACATGCACGGCGTGACTTTCACGGTTACCGGCACTGAGGGCGGGCGGATTCCCTCCACGATGTGGATTCCGCAAAACACTGTCCTCGTGGGCGTGGCGCAGGCGCGCGATATCGAGTTTGACGCCAAGTATGTCGGAGACT
>JANNON010000595.1:0-1902 GCA_031399105.1 Blastocatellia bacterium
GCCCAACGACTAAACTGCAGTCGGCAGTTAGCAACACACTAACGGAGCACTACCGGCTTTCTCTTCGCTGCCGCGCGGCTTCGTAAAGGGCAATCGCCGCCGCGACTCCGACATTCAAACTCTCAACCTTACCCGCCATCGGAATACTGATTGCCCAGTCAGCCGCCGCGACTTCCGCTTGAGTCAATCCGGTCGCTTCGGGACCCATGATCAACGCGGATGGTTTCCTCCAGTCCAATGCCGTATAGGAAGCATCGGCCTTCGCATCAGCACAAACCGTTTCGATCCCACGCTCGGCACACCATCGAAGTGCTGTTTGGTAGTCTGTACCAAACCAGATTGGCAACCGAAACGCAGAACCCATAGCGCCGCGCAACGATTTTGGTGAATAAGGATCGCTCGTGTGGCTAGTGGCAATCACAGCGGTTGCCCCGGCGGCTTCGGCACTTCGCAGAATCGCACCTACATTCACGGGATTGTTGATTCCATGCAGCACCACGAGCAGAGCCGGCACGCGGCTGTCCTGCGATATCGCGTCTGGTCCAGAGTCAGGACGGTGCGCCAGCGCAATGATTCCTTGTGGTGTTTTCGTATATGAGATCGTGGCCAACAGTTGCTCACTAACAGCGGCAAGCCGCCGGCTAACTCCTGCCGATTGCTTAATAAGACGCGCGGCTCTCTCTTTTTCAGCAATTTCGTCGGAATAGATCAGTGCCTCGAAATCCATTCCTGTCTGCAGCGCTTCTTCGCAAAGCCGAAGACCTTCAATAAAGATCAGCCCACGCTCTTTGCCGTCACGCACTGACCGGGCGAGGCGCAGCAGGGAATTGTCGCGGCTTACGATTACCTGGGATGAATCTTCGGTCATGGTGAAAAAGTGCTAAAAGCTGAGTGCTGAGTACCGAGTTCCGTTTTCTGACAAACGAAATATGAACCCTTTAGCGCTTGGCACAAAAGTGCAGGCACTTTTGTGTAATTAGTTTTTAACGAACTTCTACCTCTGCCCAGACTGGCCAGTGATCGGACGCGCTCAACGGCCGCGCGACTCCCCATCGCCCGATGCGAGCATTGCGAACAAAAATCCAGTCTGCGTGCAACCGAATACCGGCTCCGCGCCACGTTGGAGTGCCCGTTGGAAACGGCGTCGTGAACCCGCGTGACTCGATTAACTGGCGAGTGTCGAGACATTTCTGTTGCGACAAAGTATTGAAGTCTCCGAGAAGTACTGTCGCGCCGCTGAACTTTTCGGCTTCCGCAAGCACCACCTCGAGCTGCTCGATCTGACCATCGCCGGCAGAGTGCGGATCAATATGCGCGTTTAGAATTCTGACAGGCTGCTGTCCGAATTGAACAGTCGCCGCAACCGCAAGCCGCGGGCGCCACGGACACTCGGTCCAGGGCAGATCGATTCTCGCGAGATCGTGCAAAGGAGAGCGGCTGAGCAGTGCTACTCCGGTGTCTCCCGGATCGTTGAGTCCGATCTGTTCTTCAAAATCCAACCACCACTCGCGAGTTTTCGGTAACTGGCCCCGTGGAATTCCGGCAGGCGCGTGAACCCATGACATTCCCAGTCGTTCAGCTAATTCACGCGCAACGTGACGTCCACCGGATCGCGCCGTTGCCTTGTCGGCTTCCTGGAGTGCGAGCACATCCAATGGCGGACAGATAGCTCCTTGAGTGAAAGCATCGGCGGCCAACCGAATGTTTTTCTCCACAGCGTCATTGCGGTGTCGCGGAAAATTCAAATTCACCTTGCGAAAGATCCCGCTCGAGATCAGTCGCTGGCCCACAGCGTAGCGAATGTTGTAAGAACCAATAACGAACCTGGATGAATCTGGCAGCTCGTGAGTGACAGCCGCGCCTGTTTCGAGCGGCATCTCGGGAAGAAACGCGAGGTCGGAT
>JANNON010000603.1:0-4265 GCA_031399105.1 Blastocatellia bacterium
GCTGCGCGAGCGAAGCCTGCGATCGCTGTATTGCTGCTCTGACGGCGTGCGTGGTCGTGGCGCTCCCGTGACGAACTTGTCCCATAGTACTTCCTTCCAATCCAGAGAAAGGATCGCACCATCAAACCGTGGGATCAAACACCTGGGATGCAGTGGCTTGCTGCCCGGACCGCGGAAACGCTGGAAATCCGCGCCATCGAAGTGACTGGGGGCCGGTGTCGGTGATGCGCCCATGCTGCCCGCGTTACTGGACCAGATCGCCGACGGCCAGCCCATTGCATGGGTCCGTGCGATGGCGCTTGCGACAGGCGGGCCTGCCACGCGGCCATCGCCGCGCAGGGTGTCTTCGCTATCATCCCGATACGCCGCTACGGTCGGCTCTGGAAAGAGAACACTCCGGAGGCCGACGCCCACAACAACATCCTGCGAACCACTCGCCGCCTCGGCCGGACAATCTGGCGAAGGGGGAGCCACTACCGTCGACGAAGCCTCGTCGAAACCAAGATGCATCGCTTCAAGCTCCTGGGTGAACGCATCCGCTCACGCGACTTCGACCGTCAAGCCGCCGAGCTTCCGATCAGGGCAGCCAAACTGAACCGCTACAGATAGAGGAATTCCGATCACGCAGCGCGTAGCATAGCTATGTCCAGGAAAAGGGAACTTCGGCCATCACGTGATTTCCGCAACAAAGCCACTCATCCCCCAGTGTCAAGACCGAACAACTAGTAGCACCTCAGACCAAGAACTAACTGAATAAAACGGAGTCAACTACTCTCTGAATTTTGCAGTTTCCAGTTCCTCTAGCGTACCACTTGTGCGCTTTTCCCACTTGAAAATGAATATGCCGCCTGACATGAGCAACGTCGGTCTTGTGAAGATGGATCGCTTCGCATCTTCCGTACTTGAAGGGCAAGCACTCTATTGCGAGACGCTCGGTTTCCAAATCTGATGTTGGCTCCGCTCGGATCCAGCTTCGAAGATCAACTACCGGTAGTTGAAGCCGCTTCGTGACTTTCACGGTTGGAACGCTAAGCTGTGCAGCATTCGCAATATGGGCATGTTGCATGAGCCTAACTGAGTTCATA
The DNA here is from genome assembly GCA_031399105.1 of Blastocatellia bacterium. Lineage (GTDB taxonomy): Bacteria > Acidobacteriota > Blastocatellia > Pyrinomonadales > Pyrinomonadaceae > PSRF01. The sequence goes on from JANNON010000603.1 coordinate 1,086, forward strand.
GAAATTCTAAATGGTGATTTTATCAACAGCATGTGTTCACTTTTTGCAGCTGCTTCTGCCAAAACAATAAAATCATCGAACGAGTATGAGGAGGCCGTTGTTCTAGGTCTGCTTGGATGCAAAAGATCAATCAATTCAAAGTTATCAGCCTTGCCAGTGCGGAGCAAGAATTCGCTAGTAATTGCATTTACGCTCTCGTTTCCGCGTTCGTGACACACAAATATGCTAATTGGCTGGATACTCTTGAAAGCAAGCATTAAGGCGTTCTCTCTTTCACTGCTATCCCCCACCTTGGTTCACCAGACTGTTTCGGGCGACTCTACGCCAATTACCGAGCAGTACAGCACCTGGGACGTTTCTTAACAATAGACTAAATGCCGCTCCAAGTGCTTTTGTAAGCCTTCCCAATCGCTACATGCGTCCGAAACGTCCGCACGGATTACTCCCGGCGCGATCGGCCCCGACCACCCGCCGCTCTGCACCGCTTTCTCGAAAGTACTGGCGTGAAGGCGGCACGTGAGGGCCAAGGTGCGCTGCTTCAACCTCCTGGGCGAGCGCGTCATGTCCCGCGACTTCGACCGACCGGGCGCCGAGCTTCAGATCCACGCCGCCGTCCCTGAACCGCTTCCCCGACCTCGGAACGCCTCTCACGCAACTCTCAGGATACGTCTATCCGGGGAAAGGGGAAGTACGACCGTCAGCAGATTTGCGGGACAAAGACGCACTAAGACTTGGAAAACTGCCGCTCATAAAGGTCGCTGAATTTCCCGCCCCGCGCCAGAAGCTCGTCAAGACGGCCGCTTTCGATCAGTTTTCCGTTTTCCATATAGCAAATTAGATCTGCCCGCATCACCGTGGAAAGACGGTGCGCAACGACGACGGTGGTCACTCCTTTAGTCACACAGTTAAGGGCATCCCGGACCAGTGCCTCGGAATGGCTGTCCAGTGCGCTTGTCGCTTCATCAAGAAGCAGAATTTCGGGATGCCGCATCACCGCACGGGCGATGGCGAGGCGTTGGCGCTGGCCTCCTGACAGAAAAACCCCGTTCTCTCCGACCGGCGTGTCATAGCCGTATGGAAGCAACTGAATGAACTCGTCAGCATGGGCCACACGGGCAGCCTCGATGATCTCGGCATCGTCCGCCTCTGGCCGGACCAAGCGCAAGTTTTCGCGTATGGTGGCCGAAAACAGGAACGTGTCTTGACCGACATAGGACATTTTGCGGCGGAGCGCGGCGAAACGCACCTTCCGCAAATCGATTCCGTCAAGCAGAATCCGACCGTCGTCCGGATCGTAGAGCCGAAGGAGCAGGTTCAGGACCGTGGACTTGCCACTGCCCGACGGTCCAACAAGCGCGGTCGTTCCGCCCTGTGGCAGTGTCAGGCTCAGACCGTCTAGCACGCGGCGGCCATCTGAATAGCTGAAACTCACGTTCTCCAGAGCGACAATCCCTGGCCCGTTCGGCAAGTCAACGGCATCAACTGCCTCGACCAGTGTCTGCGCACGATCAAGCAATTCATACATCATTCGGACGCCGACCATGCCGCCTTCGATCGTGACACGCATCCGCGACAGACGCTTGGCCGGCTCGTAGGCCATAAGGAAAGCGGTAACGAAGGACATAAGCTGCCCCGGCGTACCGGCCGAGCGGCCGAACAAACTGACGGTGCTCAGAGCGACAATTGAGGCGATCGCCAATCCTGCGATAGTGTCCATTAAGGGGGTCGTCGCCGACTCGAGGCGCACCAGCTTGTTCGCGCGCTTTTCGACCGCGCGAACTGCCGACTCCATTCGCTCCATCATTGTGCCTTCGAGCGCAAAGGCCTTGATTACTCGCGTGCCAATAGAAGTTTCTTGCACCACGCGGAACACCTCGGCCAGACCGGCCATCTCAAGAGACATTACCGCTCGCACCCGCGACAGGATCCGCCGTATGCCCCAAAGCGCCATTGGGCCGACAACCAAACTTACAAAAGACAGGATGGGTTGCTGCCAGAACATCACTACGATCAGTCCAGCCAATGTCAGCAAGTCGCGAACGAAGCCGGTGACGATCGTGTCAATAACACGGCGAACCATCTGCGCGCTTTGCGTCACCCTTACCAAGACATCCGAGGATTCAGTTGCAGAAAAAAAGGCCAAATCCTGGTCCAAAAGCCGCCGGAAAAGATCCCCTTGCTTCTGCGCAACAATCCGGTTTCCGGCCTGCGCCATCAGGACCATTTGAGCATAAGAGGCAAGGCCGCGAAGGATAAAGATGCCTGCGACGGCCGCCGCCACCAGCATGATCCTGCCCCTGTCCTGAGGGTTAGTCATGGAATCAATGATTTCCCCCATAATCCAAGCGGTGGCAGAAGTCATGATAGCGACAGTCGCCATAGCCAGCATAGCAGCAAGGTAGCGACCACGGTGTTCCGGAAAGTTCTCCAGAAATAAACGCACAAGCGGGCTGCGGGACGAAATCTGTACCGCCTTTACACCCCAGCGATCCTTGAGATGACTGATCATGTTGCCGCTAGTTGCCTTTGATGTGGAATGGTCTGGCAGCCACGCAGGTCACTAGAACAATTCTCTTCTGATACCTGTCGGTGGGGATCGAGGCAAGTGGCTCTGTCAGAGCAAAATCCTTGAGTCATGTTCGCCCCGGGGCAGTGTCAGAGCAAAGTTCTTGAGCGATCCGGCTTGGCCACCTAGCTTGCTTTGATGACCAGACCGAGCCCGTTCCGCTACTTCAAAACCAGCCCCGAAATCATCCGTCTGACGGTGATGCTCTATGTCCGCTACCCGCTCTCGCTGCGCAACGTCCAGGATCTCCTGCACGAGCGGGGCATCGAGGTTAGCCATGAGACCATGTGCCCCAAGCTCATGCGGCGGTGCTCGAACCTAAGCCGGTTTCTGAACTGACCCGGGTTGGATCATAGTCTCGTTTCCATCAGTTGGGATTCGAACGCACATGAAACGGCCTAGAAAACAATAGCTTAGCAGGTGGAGAAGGTTGGACCGCAGTCGCGTCCCCTCCGCCACCTGCCATCGGGAACTGTTTCTCCGCGCTTGGCGTCGGCCGGATTTTTCCGTTGTTTTCGAGGCTTATGCGGGAGGGGCTGAGCACCGGCCCCTGTGGTAAGAGACCCGGAAGCGGCCTCTCAGGGCCGGTATTCTCCGGACCTGATGACTGCGCC
>JANNON010000632.1:0-3461 GCA_031399105.1 Blastocatellia bacterium
GTCACGGCCGATGCCATCGTCGCGCCCGATCCCGCCCGCGAGATCGAGCTCGCCTTTCCGGTCACGACCGAGGTTCCGGTCGACGATATCGGCTCCCATAACGATATCCGAGGTGTATAGAGTAGCGCGGACTGAACTGATAATCAGCTTCGATTGTATTCTGATACTTGCGATACTTTGTAATCCGGTTGGCGTCCAGATCGTTAAAACCCACCGTATCGGTTCTCAGCGTCGCTCCCGCTCCGCGAGTTATCGAGAAGAAGTCGCTAAACACTGCCAAGCCGTCGATCTCGAAGTCTTCCACCCGAAACGTATTTGAAATGCGAAGCTTATCTGTCGCCAAAAAGGTCAGGCCAATATCTCCCAACCAGGTGGGACGTTCAGTGTCTGCAGTGATGTTGTATCGCCCGAGGTTGAGAGTGTTCGGTGTAGCCGCAGGTGGGGTTGGAGGCCACCCCGTGATTCTGGGGTTCCAGTTTCTACCGGTGAACGTCTCTGACAGAGTAGAGGTGGACTTGGCGTTGCTGTACACGATCCGACCAGTGATATCCAGCTTCTTGGCTATAAGTGTGTGGGCGCTGAACCGCGTGTAGTTGACGCTTCCTCGTGTGGGTTCGGTGCGATTGAAACTCGTGAGGCTCGCGGCCGTGGGGTTTAGGTTTATGCCCGGGAACACTCCCACGTTGATAAAGGAATTGTCGCGGAACCGTCGGAAGCCCTGCAAGAATGAAAAGTCGACGCCGCCGACCTTTCCGTCCGCGCCAACGCGGAAGTCATTAGCTTTCGAGTCAACCTGCGATGGAAAATTAAATTCGTTTCCACCGGCATGGTAATTCGTGAACGCGAGGCCGCTGTAACGCTCCGGTGAGTAGCCTACATTGAACCTGATGAGCTCGTTCTTCGGCAGCAGGGTTAAGTCGAAATCCCCTACTTTCATTCTGGTGTCGGTACCATGCTCCCCCGTAACCGGATTGGGAGGACGACTGAAATTTGCCGGGTTAAAGACCCAATTAGGATTCGCGAAGCTGTTCACAAACCTGAAATACTTGAACCGGCGATACGTTCCGTCGAAGCGGTAGTACTCCGGGTGCTCAACGCTGATGCGGACGTTGCCCTGGGGATCCGCGCCCCATCCGGTCGAAGTTACCAGCAAGGTGTCGAATAGCTGTCCCTTGCCGTCCTTGGATTTCATCAGGAAGCTGCTGTCGAACAACCTCGGGCCTGCTATGTAATTCAGATCGCTTTGGTACTTATTGAGGTCGCCGCCTACCGTTAGCCCGCGATAACCAACCTCTATAGTGGAAATGATCGTGTAGTCGCCGGCCGGGTCTCCATCTTCGGTATAGACTTCGTTTTTGGTCTCGTCGGACGTCTTGGGAGTCGGCGAGGGTTGCTGAGCACCTGCCAACCCGGCCATTAGCATCAATGCCAGCCATGCCGGAAAGGTGCGCAAAACGTCTATGGCGTTCGTTTTCATGGAGCCAATCCTCGCCTGTTTAGCCGTCGCTAAGCTGGCGTTTTAGTAACACGTTTATCTGAAGAAGACCGGACTCGTCCGCGAGCCATGAATCTTGATGTGACAGTTGGTGCAATCAGCGTATTGCGCGTTCAGATTGTGCTGTGGACCAGCAGGCTCAATCGCCCCTACCTCATGCGCAGTGCTGTGACACGTCAGGCAAAGCTGAGCCACACGACTGGTTATCAACATCCGCGGATTGGCCGAACCGTGCGGCGTGTGGCATGAGCTGCATCCTTCCGTCTTCACCGGTGCGTGCTCGTAAACGAAGGGACCTTGCTTATCCGCGTGACACTTCATGCAAGCCGCGTCGGCGCCAGTGGCCAGTCTGGTTTGTTTTAGTTCAAAACCGCCATGAGGATTGTGACAATCACTACACTTCATAGCGCCTTCGAGAACCTTGTGGTGGAACGGTAAATTGAACTGGTGCTTAGTCTCCGTATGACAGCCGATACAAAGCTGCGGTTCGCTCGACTTCAGCAATTTCAGCGTCGAAAAGCCCGGTTTTTGAGCATTCGCCCGTTCGACAAAAACGTTCGAACTGGCGAGGTTTCTCCCGGTCTCTGGGGAATGGGATGTATGGCAATCCGTACAACCAATGTCATTTCGCCAGTGCTCACCGCGTCGAAAGTTGTTATGTTCTTCCCTGCCCGCATGGCACGAAAGACAGGTCTCAGAGATTTCCTTTGACGATTTATTTTTGAACGAGATGATCTTGGCGGGGTCGCTTTCATCTATGTGGGCCTTGCCCGGTCCATGACACGACTCACAACCGGTTGCTTTCCCTTTCCAGCTCTTAATATTTGTCAGTTGCGCGTGTGACGTATGGGAAAACGCTTTGAACTGATCTTCGTGACAGTCTTTACAGGCTTCACTGCCTACATAATCAGCCGCATTGTGAGTTGCCGGTTTCATCTGGCTCGGTTTAGGCGACTGGGAAGACGTACCGGCAGCGAACCACATGGATGCGGCGATCAGCGAACTGCACAGAAGCAGACTCTTGATGACTTTGCTTGGATTCAATCCTGAGCCTCCAGTGTTCGGCGGCGCAGAGCCGCGACTAGACTGCAAACCGATAAGCGTGACCCCTTGTGACTTACCCGTTGGAACTGCAGCGCAAGGTCTGAGCGGCGAAAAATGAATGACGAGAACCGAAATCCGGAGCAAGCAGTAAGTCTCCGGTCGATTCGGATTTTTCAAGACCCAAACAATGCCAAATTAATGCCAACGCATTCTACTGCCGCAACCGTTAGCTGGCTGTGACCGCCGTCACATGACGGCACGAACTTTGGGCGATTTCCGGAAATAAACTATTAACAGAGGCTAAAAAAGCAGTCTGTGCGCTAACACACATATATTTCCTCCGAGCCCCCCTTAAAACCGGGCCGCCACTTCCAGGGCCTTCCGGTTGCGAATGAGAATCGCGTTATCCGCCAAGATAATGATCTGCTTCCGCTTAAGGTCAGCAAGTAAGCGAGTCACGGTCTCGCGTGACGCGCAGATCATTTGAGCCATCTCTTCGTGGGTGAGTCCCAAATTTATTCGAATACCGTGGGGTGTGCGTTTGCCGTTCTCGTCACACCATCGAACTAAGAGCCGCGCCAGTTTCTCGGCGGCGCATTGCGACAAAAGCAACAGTCGAGTGTGCTCCATAACTCCACTCAGCTTTCGACCTAACGCCTGGGCCACGCTGAGACAAGCCTTTGGATCGCTTTCAAGCAACTTCAACAAGTCTTCGCGCGAAATGAAATCGATTCGACACCGTTCAAGCGTTACGACCGTCGTTTCGTAGGGTTGCCCGCTAAGTGCGGCATTGACTCCCAACAATTCACCCGGCCCGGCGATTCGCAAGACGAGAGTCTTGCCGTCAGGTGAACCAATAGACACCTTCGCCCTTCCCTCACATAGCACGTGCACACCGCCTGGGGCTTGGCCCTCTCGAAAG
>JANNON010000246.1:0-10914 GCA_031399105.1 Blastocatellia bacterium
TTTCCCAAAAATTTGCAGTGGAACGCCGCCAGCATTTGGGTCGGCCCGAACTGCCACCAGGTGCATTACCCGCTGCGGGGCGGCGAGCAATACAAAGTGGTGGTGACCTACTTAAAAACCAGATACGCATTTTCAGGCGCCACGTTGAACAGCGCGTGGGCCACCTTATAAAGCCCGTGATTTCCGAAGATGAAGAGATTTCGCCCGAGCGCCATCGATGAGGGATAGCCCGCCAACGACAGCATCGTGTAATCGACGCCATCCCAGTCGCCGATGAAGGGGTCTACAAAGTAGAGAACGAGTGCAAGCGAAAGCAGTGCGGTCGGCAGCCACCATCGCCAGGCATGCCAAAGCGTTAATGGCGGATCTATGGTTAACGCTGACGAGAAAGCGCCGCTCTGTGATTGAACGTCAGTTGTTTTGGATGCGGTTATCGTCGGAGGTGCTTGATTCAAGGAGTTGAGCTTCGCTGGAAGCTTCCGGCCGTTTCACCATCTTTACTCGATTACCCTGCGCATTGTACTCAACTTCGTCCATGATGTTGTACATCAGGAGTACGCCGCGCCCGGACGACTTAAACAGATTGGTCGGATCGCAAGGATCGGGAATGGCTTTTATGTCAAAGCCTTCGCCTTCATCTTCAACAGTGAAACAGGCTTCCTTGGGTGTGAGATCGGCGGTTATGCGGACCAACTTGGTGGGATCGTTCTTGTTTCCGTGCTTGACGGCATTTACGAAGGCTTCATCCAGCGCGACGAACAGGTTCGAGCGCTCCGGCTTGATCAACCCAAGTTTCGCAACTCGTTCGAGCAGGTATTGCAGCACCCCGTTCATGAGCGAGACATCACTCGGCAGTTCAAACTCAATCTTTTCGTGAACATTCGAGACAACGTTCGAGTCGTCAACGCACCGTAGTTTATACGAGAGGGTCTGCTCGATAATCTGCTGGAGTTCTTCTGTGTTGTATGGGAGCCTGAGATAGTTTGCGGCCCCCACCTTGAAAGCTTTGATTACGCCAGGCTGGCTTCCGTTCGGGTTGACTGGAACCAACAAGTGCTTGCGTTGCAGGTCGCCTATCGACTGGGCCACAACTGCAACATCTTCCGTGAGGTCGCTAATAATGAGATCAAAACTATCCAGATCGTCCCGAGCAAGGGCTTCGTCTCGCTGGCCAGTCATCACGACTTCGTGACCCAGGCTGACGAGAACCTGCTCAAGGTTGGCACGCAGCTCATCGCTATTATCGACGATGAGAATCCTACGTTTCTGCATCAAGCTCCAATCTGGTCGAGTATGTCCGAGGAGAGAATGGAAAATGGCCGCTTTCCCACGAGCGATTACGAATCTGCCCGCCAGCGGGTTCGGAATATATCACTGGCGATTCGAAAATGGCTAGATTGGGGCATTTGACCGCAGGGTTCGGGGCTTTGGTCTTAGTACTTGGTGCTTGGTACTTGGTACTTGGTACTTTGTGTGTTGCGCTTGCCGATCTGAGATCTGAGATCTGAGATCTGAGATCTGAGATATCTGAGATTTGAGATATTTGAGATCCGGTCAAAGCACCAGCTCGAAGAACAAAGGTCCAAGTACAAAGGTCCAAGTACAAAGTTCTAAGTACAAAGTTCTAAGTACAAAGCTCAAAGCACTGAGCTTTAAACACTAAGTTCCAGATCCTCCCCTTGTATCTTCTCCTCCCTCACTTGTAACCTGCCGTATCGCAAATGGCTAAACACGGGAAACTGAAAACCACGCTGGAGTATGCGCTGGCACGATCGCTGATCTCCGGTCTCGGTCTTTTGCCGCGCTCAGCGGCGGTGGGTCTGGGCCGCCTGTTCGGCCTTATCGCCTTTCATCTGCCGGGAAATCTGAGACGAACTGGTGAGCGCAGTCTTGAAATTGCCTTTCCGGAATTAAGTGAGAAGGAGCGGAAGCGTCTACTGCGCGGATCCTTCGATAGTTTGGGACGTCTGCTCGGCGAATTCACCCAGCTCAGAAAAGCCACGCCGGAATCACTGCGAAAACTGATCGAATACGATCAGGTGGGCCTGAGTCATCTGCGCGACGCAGAAAAGCATAAACGCGGCGTCATTTTCTTAACGGGTCACATCGGCGCCTGGGAGCTTTTGAGCTTTGGTTGGTCAGCGCTTGAATATCCAATCAGCTTCCTGGTGCGCCCAATCGACAACGATCTCGTCGAGGAGATGATCGAGAAGATCCGCACGCGTTTTGGTAACCAAGCGATCGACAAGAAGAGCGCCGCCCGACAATCGTTACGAGTATTGCGTCAAGGCGGCACCCTCGGCATTCTTTCTGACTTGAACTCGCATCCACACGAAGGCGTTTTCGTTCCTTTCTTTGGGACGCTCGCATGCACGACGGCGGGAATAGCAACGCTGGCCTTGAAAACCGATGCAGTCGTAATTCCGACATGCGCAGTTTGGAATAAAGAGAAGCGGCGATATTTTTTCCATGGCGACCCCGCGGTCGAACTGGTACGAACCGGAGATCCAGAGAAGGATGTTGAGTTAAATACCGCGAGGTTCGCAGCGGCGGTGGAGCGAATGGTGCGACTTTATCCGGACCAGTGGCTGTGGATTCATAAACGATGGAAGACGCGTCCGCCAGGAGAGCCGCCACTCTATTGAGCTGTAGGGGTGTCCCTCAGTGGGCACTCTCTCCACTTGAAGATCTGTGTCGCATAAGGGGTGCCCACGGAGCGACACCCCGACAATCTATTTCATGGACCAGCCCGTCAAATCTTCGCCGAAAGCGTCAAGCATCGAACGGGCATACAGGTTCGCGTCTCTTTCAAAATACCCCTTCACAAAACGCCTCCTCATCAGGGCCGCCGATCTGGCTTTTTTCGTGCTGATCAACTTGATCGGGAGAACGATTCGATTCGAAGTCCACGGCTGGGAAAACTGGGAGGCGTCATCGAGTGACGGTCGGCTACCGGTCATGGCGTTTTGGCACAACCGCGTACTGCTCGCGACTTACTACTTTCGAAATCGTGGCATCGTGGTTATGACCTCAAAGAGTTTTGACGGCGAGTACATCGCTCGGTTCATACAGCGGTTTGGGTACGGCACAGTACGTGGCTCGAGCACTCGCGGCGGAACAGGCGCGCTGGTGGAGATGGTGAGGTTGATGCGGGCTGGCCAGCCGGCGGGATTCACCATCGATGGGCCCAAAGGGCCTAAATACATCGCGAAGATGGGCGCGGTCTTGTTGGCCAAGAAAACAGGAAATCCGATTTTGCCATTCACGGTATCCGCGAAACGATTCTGGCAAGCAAACAGTTGGGACAACTTTCAAGTACCGTGGCCGTTCACCACCGCCCGCGTGATCATGTCACCGCCAATCTTCGTCCCTGCCGATGCTGACGAACCCGCACTTCTCGCAAAACGCGACGAGCTGCAATTCGCCCTCGAAGAAATCAATAACCGCTGAGGGATTGTAGGCGCGTCCCTCCGTGCCGCCCCTCGTTGACCTCCCTTGGTTCTTCCCGAAAATCCCTGACGTTGACCCGAGGGGCGGCCACCGAGGGACGCCCCTACAATCTTGCTGGCTCTTTGCTTTATCTGCATCATTGGACAATCATAGTTCCCTCCCGAAGCTTACATTTCGTTCAAGAGGAAAAGTATGAAGTCTGTCTATGTCCTGCTCATTTGTTTGCTGTTTGCTGTCACGACCACGGCACAAAACGCAAAACCACCAAAAGAGTCCGCTCTCGATCGTTTTCTGCGCTACGTAAAGATCGACACCCAATCTGCAGAAGACCAGCAGACTGTCCCCAGCACTCGGAAGCAGTTGAATCTTGCCAACCTGCTCGCAAAGGAACTTCGCGACCTTGGGGTTGAAGGTGTGCGTGTCAGCGAATTCGGAATCGTTTACGCCGTGGTTCCCGGCAATCTGCCGGATAATTCGAAAGTTCCTGTTATTGGCTTCATTTCACACATGGACACGTCGCCCGCCGTTTCCGGCGCAAACGTGAACGTCATAATTCACAAGAACTATCAAGGCGGGGACATTGTCTTGCCGAAAGATACTTCCCAAGTGATCAAGGTTGAACAGACACCGGTTTTGAAGGAACTGATCGGTGACGACATCATCACAGCCGATGGAACAACTCTGCTGGGCTCCGACGACAAGGCAGGAATCGCAGAGATCATGACGATGATCGACACCTTGCTGCAGAACCCGCAAATCAAGCATGGAAATATCGCGATCGCATTCACACCCGACGAGGAAGTCGGCGGCGGTATCGAGAAGTTTGACGTTAAGGCATTCGGTGCGCAGTTCGCTTACACCGTCGACGGAAAGAGCCTGGGCGCCATCAGTGATGAAACCTGGAGTGCTCGGACTGCCACTGTGATTTTCAAAGGAAAGAGCACGCATCCCGGCACCGCCAAGGGGATCATGGTCAATGCGATGTATGCGCTGAGTGAATATCTCGCGCACTTTCCGAAGGACATGCTGCCCGAGACAACGGCCGGGCGCGTAGGTTTTGTCCACCCATATGCCGGAACAATTGACGTCGAAGAATCAAAGCTCAAGATCCTGTTGCGCGATTTTGATTTGAGCGGACTTGATGCAAAAGAAAAGATGTTGCGCGAAATGGTTGCGGCTACGGCGGCGAAATATCCTGACGTGAAGATCTCGATCGAGCTCGAGGAGAACTATAAAAACATGAAGGAAGTTTTGAAGGACTATCCCGAGCTCATAGAGAACGTGATGGAAGCTGCGCGCCGGGCAGGGCTCAAGCCTTTCATGATTCCCATTCGCGGCGGTACTGACGGCGCCCGACTAACCTTCAGAGGGTTGCCGACGCCCAACATCTTTACCGGCGGCGATAACTTTCACGGCAAACTGGAATTCAATTCAAAGCGTGGTCTTGAGAAGACGACCGAAACTTTGATCAACCTCGTGCAGATCTTTGCGGAAAAGGCCAAATAAGAGTTGTCCGACACTGAACAACAAAAGGAATATCGCGCCGGTTACGTGGCCCTCATCGGACGGCCCAACGCCGGCAAGTCAACCTTGCTGAATCGCCTCGTGGGCCAGAAGATCGCGGCCGTTTCTGACAAACCACAAACCACACGCTTTCGCATTCAGGGCGTCATCACCAAGCCTGAGGGCCAGATTGTTTTGGTCGATACTCCTGGTGTTCATAAACCAGGCTATGAAATGAACCGGCGCATGATGGCGACGGTTCAGGATGCGTTGATGGGGGTCGATCTGGTTTGTCTTATTCGCGATGCATCAGTGTCCAGTGGCCGCGGCGATCAATTCGTGCTCGAGCTTTTGCAACAGGCGAAGCAGCCTACCCTGCTGCTGCTAAACAAGCTCGACAAGCTCAAACTCAGATCGGACCTGCTGCCACTGATTGAAAAGTATAAGAGCGAGTACGACTGGCGCGAAATCATTCCAATCTCGGCACTCAAAGACAAAGGAATCGATGAGTTGCCGGGGAACATGATTAAGCATCTTCCCGTAGGTGAACCGCTATTCGACGAAGACGAACTCACCGATCAATCGATGCGCACGATTGCCGCGGAGATTGTTCGTGAAAAGATTTTGCAAGCAACCAGCGAAGAGATTCCTTATGTGACCGCAGTCGTTACTGAGAAGTGGGAAGAGACAAGGGAAGGCTACACGCGAATCTACTGTGCGATCTTTGTCGAGCGCGGGTCACAGAAGAAGATCGTTATCGGAAAAGGCGCAGCGCGTTTGAAAGAGATTGGAATTCGCGCACGGCAGGATATTGAGAACCTGTTGGGCCATCGCGTGCATCTCGAGTTGTTCGTGAAAGTCGAAGCAGGCTGGCGAGATCGCGCGAACCTGCTCGAGGATCTGGGAATTAGTCGCCGCGACTGACTGGATAGTTAGAACCCGCCCTGTGTCTGGCGCGGCTCTGCCGCTTTCCTTGCGGTAAGCCTTTGGCTTACCGCAGATGTCCATCAATAAAGGCTCCGCCTTGTCACGGCCCTTGGAGGCACAGCCTCCTCAAGCTCAGTCGGCCGATCCCAGTAAGCCGGAGGCTTACCGCACGGAGAGCGGCTGAGCCGCCGGATCCCAATGATTTTTGTATTCAAGTCGTCATTCTAAACCTCACTCGCTTGCAAACTAGTCGATTCGGGAGCGATGAACTACGATTCATCGCGATGTCGAATATTGATAAACCTTCTGGTTGGCAGGCACTGATCTTGTCCGTGGAGTCGGATGCACGCGAAGCAGTTGAATACGCTTTGATGGAAGCCGGCGCGTTGGGAACTGAAACCAGTGATGAATCAAACGCGTTGCTGCAGATCACTGCTTACTTCGAAGGCGTGCCGGATCGCGAGCGAGTCCGCGATGAATTAGCCGAGGCACTTCGCATCTATGACCTGCCGTCATCGTCAGTGCGCGAGATGTCGTTGAGCACAGTTCCGGATCAGGATTGGCTTGGAGAGTGGAAGAAGAATTGGCAGCCCGTAGTAGTGGGACGATTTGTTATTGCGCCGCCGTGGAGTGAAGTGACGAATGCGGCTGATCGACTGGTAATACGAATCGAACCAGGGATGGCTTTTGGAACAGGAACCCACGAAACCACTCGGCTATGCCTTAGTGCCATACAAAAATATTTTCACGGCGGCAGTTTTCTCGACGTGGGAACGGGCACCGGGATTCTTGCCATCGCGGCGGCAAAACTTTTCCCGGACGCTAAGGTTCAAGCTTGCGATAGCGATCCTGAAGCCGTGAGGATTGCGATTGAGAACGCCGAGCTCAATCAGGTTACCGATCGCATCGATTTCCGCTGCGGCTCCATCGACGAAACCACCGGGTCGGCTGACCTTGTTTGTGCCAATCTCACCGCGGACGTGATTCTGCCGCTTCTACCCGCGCTAATCGGTGCGACTTGCGGCAGGCTGGTGCTCTCCGGAATTCTCGACACGCAACTCGACGCTATTCTCGATCGCGTTCAGGAGCTTGGTATTTCCGGAAACACGATCTGGTTGCAGGACGGGGAGTGGGTCGCGATTATTATCTAATTAACAATCTGACTGAGTCCTTCAAATTCGTTCGATCCGCGAAGTCTGCGGCAAAATCTCACAATGACCCGCACGAGATTCCATTCACCAGCAAGTTCGTTCAGCAGCGACGGCAAGTCTGTCGCGCTTGGACCTGACGAAGCACGCCATCTGCGCGAAGTCTTGCGCCTGCGTGCGGGCGACGAAGTTTTTCTTTTTGACGGAGAAGGGCGTGAGTTCAAGGGAGTCGTCGCCGAGGCCAGACGTAATTCGGCGCAAATAGACGTGCTCGCTGAAGTGGATCCAGCCAAGCCTGAGTCTCCACTTGATCTGACTTTGGCCGTTGCTCTTTTAAAAGGTGAGAAGTTTGATCTGGTTGTGCAAAAAGCCACCGAACTTGGCGTGACCAAGGTGATGCCTTTAATCACATCGCGGGCGGATATTCGTCTTCGCGATGCGTCTGACGCAGACAAGCGAGTCGCTCGTTGGCAGCGAATTGCGATTGAAGCGGCCAAACAATCAGGCCGCGCACGGATACCGGAAGTATTGACGCCGCAAACTTACACATCAGTGGTCTCAACGTCTCCTGAAGTAAACGTCCTACTATTTTCAGAACGGAACGGCGTGTCGCTTGAGGAAGCTTTGAACAGTTTCGCAGACGGACCTGTCGCCGTCACTGCGTTGGTTGGATCAGAAGGCGGGTGGACTGATGAAGAGATTGTGGAGGCGCGGCGAGCCGGGTGCAGGATCATTACGCTCGGTGGGCGAATCCTGCGCGCCGAAACTGCGGCAATAGTCGTGACCGCGCTGCTTCAAAACCATTGCGGCGATCTGGCTTAAGCTTGGTGTAAGAAATCAAGGTTGGATAGCTTGCGGTTGGGAAGGTGGGCAAGCGCAGCGCGTCTCCGCGCAAGTGCGCCCCCGCTCGAAGGCAGCGCGACCTTCTGACTAGACAAGAACTTGTCCAGGTTTGCTACGCTGGAGCGGGGGCGCACTTGCGCGAGACGCGCTGCGCTGCCCACCTTCCCAACCTGCAAATTGCCCCACCTAGTTCCACCTTCCCAACCTACAAATTGCCCCGCCTTGATCCCGACTTCCCAACTTGCAAATTATCCAAGCCTCTTCAATTTCTCGAGGAGTTCCTCAGCAAGCCGCTTGTCACGTTTGTTTTCAAAGATCCATTCCGGATCCAGTGGTGTCGCAATCACAAACTCCAATTGCTCCCGCGCTCGATCTAACTGGCCGAAATCTGCGAGCAACTCTGCATAGTAAATACGGCTGACGGTGTTGGTAGGCGCAAGTGCAATTGCTCGTTCGTAGTTTCGAACCGATTGTTCTTTGTCACCACCGAGCCACCAGGGCAGCCGCTGCCCAAGTCTCGCCAACACGCGCAGAGGTCCGGCGCCGTGATACGTCTCGTCAATTGCTATTGCAGTCTTCAACTGGGTCATTGCTCGTAGCGCGAAGCGCGCGCTGCCGAATGAACGATTGTTCGCTGCGGCCAAGCCGAGATTCACACCCAACCAGAAATGGCCTTCAACTCTTTTGCTCTCAGAAGACACAGCTCGTTCGCCGGCCTCTATTCCCTTCAGGTGATGGTCCTTTGTCACCGCAACGGAGGCCGATTCCTGCCCAAGAAAAAAATAGGCGCGGCTCAAGCGCCATTCAATCGCGTACTTGAATGGATGAGATCTTACCCCGCTTAATAAAGCCAGGCTCTCTTCAACCAGCCCAACTTCACCGCGCTGGCGGTAGAGTTCATCGGCTTGTTCAATCATTGTCCTCCACGTCAGCCAATCAGAACCGAGGAGCGCTAGCGACCGGACCGAGTCCGAGTAAGGAACTACCAAATTCAAAGCCGACCTTTGCAACTGAGTTGAGTCTCTCTCGGCGGCCCGGTCGCTATCGCTCCTCGGTTCTGATTGTGCTCATCTTTGACGCTCTCGAAAAGCGGGCGCAGAATAAGGTCAGCAAGCGATTTCAGACAAGACCCTTTTAAATCGACCGTGGAACAAAGGACGCCAGCCACTCGTTTTATCTCCAGAGTTGCCGGCACGGAAAAAGAAGAAAATGGCATTCAGCAAAGAGGAAGCAGTCGCCACTGCGCGAAAGGATCTCGCGCAACGGCTGGGTGTGAATGAAACCGAGATTTCGGACTCATCCGAAGACGCTGAGTTTCCGGACATGGCGCTGGGCGCCGCCGCTCCGGGCGAAATGAGCGGCCAGATGATTACTCCCGGCTGGCGGATCCGTTTACAGGCAAACGGAAAGAGTTTTGAGTACCGCGCCAACAAAAACCAGATCAGACTTTTCAATTACAAGGGCCAGAGTCATCGCCTTTAGTTAGTCCCTCGAATTATGAATCGCAAAAGCTTTTTGCCGCACATCGCGCTCGCTTCCGTGCTTATCCTTGTCGCCGCCTTTGCCGGGCAGGTAAGAAAATGGCAGAAGGAATGGGCGACGGTACGGCTCATGCCCGGCGCAAGCAAAAAACAGGATGTACGCGATCGTCAGGAGATATTGCGCGACGAACAGTCACTGCGCGCTGAGGTGCTGGTGAAGTTTCGCCCTGGCGTTTCGCAACAAATCATCGACGAGATCACCGGCCGGCTCCAGGACCAGATCGAGGACGGCATCGAATCAGTACCCGGGCTCTGGGCGATCGATGATTTGAATGACGCCGGAGTTGATGCCGTCGTCGCCGAGTATCGTGCATTGCCAGAAGTAGAATATGCAGAGCCAAATTTTGAGATCAGTCTCGATCATGAAAACGGCGGCCCGCAACACATCCATCCACTCGATCCTCGATTCAACACTCAATGGGCTTTGGCCAACGACGGACAAGGCGGCGGTACGTCAGGCGCAGATATTAGTGCAATGCAAGCGTGGACCACGACTACCGGCAGCCACGATATCGTGATTGCGGTACTCGACAGTGGCGTCGCTTATGACCACGAGGATCTTGTTAATAACATGTGGCGTCGTCCCGCCAATGTTCAGTCGTATCGCGACAACGACTTTGGAGTGGTCGAGGACGATCTCGGTTACAACGCCATCAACAACTCTGGCGATCCCTTCGACGACAACGGACATGGCACTCACTGCGCCGGCATTGTCGGTGCGGAAGGTGGAAATAACATCGGCATCACAGGCGTCAACTGGAAAGTACGGATCATGCCGTTGAAATTCATGAATGCTGGTGGGTTCGGGACGACGAAAGATGCGATTGAAGCGATCAACTATGTGATCGATCGACGCAAAGCTGGGGTGAACGTGCGCGTGATTAGCGCTAGCTGGGGTTCGACGCAACCTTCACGAGCGCTCGACGAAGTGATTCAGCGAGCTTACGCAGCCGGAATACTCTTCGTCGCTGCCGCGGGCAATGCCACCACTAACAACGACAAGCTTCCGCACTACCCGGCGAGTTACGCCAACGTGATCAGTGTCGCGGCTCTTGACCGCAATGATCAACTTGCGCAGTTTTCAAACTACGGCGCTAAGTCAGTTCAAATCGCAGCGCCTGGTAAAGAAATTCTGAGCACTTGGCTCGGGAATGACTATGAAGAGCACTCCGGAACGTCGATGGCGACGCCGGTAGTCGCGGGCGTTGCGGGCCTGGTGTTGGCAGCTAATCCCGATATTTCCGTCGCGGACCTGCGCGCATTGCTCTTGAAGTCCACTGATAAGCTGCCGGCGCTTACGGGGAAAGTAGAAACCGCAGGAAGAATCAACGCCGCGAAAGCTGTCGGACTTAACAAGATGTGAGCCGCGCAGGGCAGAGCCTTTGGAGTGGGGGGGGGTTGGCGCGCGTGTAAGTCGGTGAAACAACCACCATGGGATAATAAAAAAGCGGCCCAACCAACCCCCACCCAACGCGCCCCGAAAATTATTATTTTATAACAAC